>CAZDYB010000048.1:0-14618 GCA_964509045.1 uncultured Akkermansia sp. | reverse complement strand
TCGAGTGGAATGCCGTTGAGGAGGGTGGAGACGGCTGTGGCGGGGACTCCTTCGTGGAGCAGGGCGTTGTGGCCGAAACGGGAAACGGCGACGAGCCGTGGATGAAGTCGGCGGGCGCGTGAGACGAAAGCCCTTCGGACGGGCCAGCCGAAGAAGTCCGGGGACAGGATGTCATTGACCCACCAGACCGAAGGGATGCCCAAGGTTCGACCGACTGCGCCCGCGGCGAAGTGGTCCTTGTTGGTGCAGGAAAGGAGGAGATCGGGTTGGAGGATGGAGACGGAGGATTCGAGGCGTCGGGTGGCGCGTTGGAGTTCGAGCCAGCCGCGGATCTTGGCGGCGGGATTGAAGCGGCGTCCGACGACGCGAAGTTCATTGAGGGCGGCGCCGAAGTGGTGGTCGAGTTGTGGGACGCCGAGCGGGACGAGGGCCCTGGAGAGCGGGCTTCCGGGTGAACAGGCGACGGTGATTTCCCAATGTCGTGCGAGGGGGGGATGGCTGACCAGTTCCAGCAGATTGACCTCGGCGCCTCCAAGGACCTTGGAGACATGATCCACGATGAGGACCCGGATGCGGGACGTGTCGGACACGGGTCGATGATGGGGCCGGGGGGCGACGGGTGGAAGCGGACAGGCAGGAATGACTCGGGGATGTTGTTGGCCTGTTGGCGCGTTTGGAAGAGTCCCGATCCCTCGATGGGTGATCAGCGCGAGGCGATCTGGCGACGATACATCCGGGCCAGGCGGTCTGGGGCGAAGCCGAGGTGGAATCCGGTGATGACCAGTTGGTTGATGACGGTGGTGCGGAGCCATCCGAGTTGTTGCCAACGCCGGGCCGAGGTGATGGCCGGAGCGTCGGCGGTGACGACGCGGCCCAACTTGCGGAGGCGCCGGATGAGTTCGTAGTCCTCCATGATGGGAAGGTCGGCGAATCCGCCGAGTTCCTCGAATCGGGCGCGGGGAAGAAAGAGGCCTTGGTCGCCATAGGGGCTTTGGAAATGGCGCGACCGGAAATTGGTGGCCCATTCGATCCAGCGCCTTCCGTTGAAGTCCTGGTCCAGGGCGAAGGAGAAGGCGCCGGCAACCGCGCCGGGGCGAAGGAGGGAATCGGACAAGGCTGTCGACCAATTGGCTGGCAAGCGGGTGTCGGCGTGAAGCAAGAGCAGGACCTGGCCGGTGGCCAAAGCTGCGCCCGCGTTCATCTGGCGGGCACGGCCTTTGCCGGAACGGATTACCCGGGCTCCAGCGGCAGCGGCGATGGTTGAAGTCTCGTCGGAGCTGCCGGCATCGATCACGAGGATTTCATGGGGGCTTCCCACGTGCACGGCGTCGAGGGTCTGCTTCAGATGCACTGCCTCGTTGAGGGTTGGGATGATCACCGACACCCGGGCGGAATCAGCTTCCTCAGTCTGGGTTTGTTTCCTCCAGGCGGGCAGATCTTCGGGGCGATCCAGGTCGTGGAGGGTCTGGATGAAGGCCGGGATGATCCCGGGTTCGCGAATCCTTTCAAGGGATCGGGTGAGGACGGTGTTGGATCCCCAGGGGATGCCTTCGAAGAGCCGGGGTTGGGGTTGGGTGAGTCCGACGAGGTAATATCCGCCATCGGCAGCGGGACCAAAGACGACGGGATGATCCTTCAGGGCGTGGAAGGCTGCGGAGAGTTCGGTGAAAGACAGGCCGGGACAATCGCTGCCGATGAGGACGGAGGCGGGGGAACCTTCGGCGAAGCTTGCGGCCAGAGCGGTTGACATCCGCTGACCGAGATCCCCCTCGCCCTGGGGGCGGAACCACCAACTGTCCCCGAGCCAATGCTGCATGACACGGGGATCCTGGCCGGCGAAGCGGATTTCCAGATCGATGTCCTGGGTACGGCAGAAGTGATGGGCGGTGCGAAGGGAGCGGAGGACGAGGCGTCGATGAAGGTTGAGGGCGCCGACGGGGCCGAGCACGGGGATCAGGCGGGACTTGGCCTTCCCGGCAATGGGCGGACGGGTGAACAGGATCAGTCTGGGGCGTCGCCCGGGCATGGCAGGTTGCCGTTGATTCAACGCTGCCACGCCAGCCAGCGCGACATCAGTTGTTTCACGAAGGGGGTCAGGCGGGTGCGATTGTAGAGGTCGCCGGTCCTGCGGATGGCTTCGGCCTGGGTGGGGTAGGGATGGATGGCATTGGCGAGGGTCTGAAGGCCCACCCTGCCCTTCATGGCGACGGTCAATTCACCGATCAGGTCGCCGGCATGGGCTGCGACGACGGTGGCGCCGATGATCTGATCGGAGCCTTTGCGGACATGGACCCGGACGAACCCTTCGGTCTCGCCATCGAGAATGGCGCGGTCGACCCGGTCGAGGGGTTGGGTGAAGGAATCGATGGTGATGCCTTGACGGGCGGCCTCGGTGGGAGTGACGCCGACCTGGGCGATCTCGGGTGAGGTGTAGGTACACCAGGGAATGATGAGGGAACTGGCCTTGGCACGGCCCATGAACAGGGCGTTCTGGATCACGATCCGCGCCATGAAATCGGCGGCGTGGGTGAACTGGAAGGGGGAACAGACGTCGCCACAGGCGTAGACCCTCGGATGAGTGGTCTGTAGCCGGTCATCGACCCGGACACCGCGGTGATCGGACTCGATCCCGAGGGTTTCCAGACCGAGCCCTTCGAGATTTGGAGTGCGCCCGGCGGCGACCAACAGGTGGTCGACGACGTGATCGTATGCGTGGTCATGGGAGGAGACCCGGAGGCGGACGCCGTTGGGGTGGCGGGACACGGCGAGTTCCTTGCCGCAACAGAGCAGCTTCACGCCGTCCCTTTCGAGGGCGGCCCGGACCCGTGCAGCGGCGTCGGGATCTTCGCGTGGGAGGATGCCGTGGGAGGATTCGACGAGGAAGACCTGGGAGCCGAGCCGGGCGAAGGCCTGGGCCATCTCGCAGCCGATCGGGCCGGCGCCGATGATGCCCAGGCGTTGTGGGAGTTGGGTGAGGGAGAAGAGGGTTTCGTTGGTAAGGAAGGGGACATCGCCCAGGCCGGGAATGGGAGGAGCGGCGGCGCGTGCACCGGTGGCGATGACTGCCTTGGCAAAGCGCAAGGTCTGGCCGTTGACCTCGACCGTGTCGGGTCCGGTGAAGCGACCGGGGCCGAGGAAGACATCGACTCCGAGTTCAGTGAAGCGCCGGGCGGAATCGTGGGGGCTGATGTCGGCGCGGAGCCGACGCATCCGTTCCATGACCGAGGCAAAGTCCACGGTGGAACCAGGAGGAACGTGGATGCCGAATTCTCCGGCATGACGAACCGCGGCGACGGCCCGGGCGGCGGCAAGGATGGCTTTGGAGGGGACGCATCCGACATTGAGGCAGTCGCCGCCGAGGAAATGCCGTTCGACGAGGGCGACCCTGGCGCCGAGACCGGCGGCGCCGGCGGCGGTGACGAGACCGGCGGTGCCGCCGCCGATGACGACCAGGTTGTAGCGGGAGGCGGGTGTCGGATTCTGCCAGTTGATGGGATGAACGTGGGAGACCAGTCGCTGGTTGTGGCTGTCCCACGGCAGGACGGGGGGAGGGGACGCGGGGCTCATCGGGGAAGGCATGTCAGGTCAGGCGATCTGACGGGCGAGGGCGCGTCGGGCGATGCGGGTGATCAGGACGGTGACGGCGAGGGTGGCGAGGAGGCCGACAGCGTAGAGGGTCCATTCGGCTGGGGACCGGGTGCGCCCGGAGGTGGCGACCTGGGCGAGGGAGCCGAGGTAAACGTAGAGGACGGTTCCGGGCATCATGCCGATCCAGGAAGCGAGGAGGTAATGGGTGAACTTCACGCGGGTGATGCCGAAGGCGTAGTTGAGGAGGGCGAAGGGGAAGACCGGGGAAAGGCGGGTCAACAGGACGATCTTCCAGCCTTCATTGGCCACGGCCCGGTCCATGGCGGCGAACCGGGGATTGGATTCGATGCGCCGGGCGACGGCATTGCGGGCGAGGTAACGACCGACGAGGAATGCGGCAGCGGCACCAAGGGTGGCGCCGATCGAGACGTAGATGCAGCCGCGGACGACGCCGAAGAGGGCACCGGCGCCGAGGGTCAGGGCCGAGCCCGGGATGAAGAGGATGGTGGCGAGGATGTAGATCAGGATGAACAGGACCACGCCCCACGGTCCGAGTTGGGACACCCAATCGAGGCCGTGCCGGAGCCGGTCCTGAAGCTGGAGTTCGCGTGCGATCATCCACAGGCAGATCGCTGCGGCGATGAGCAGGACCCATTTCCACGGGAATTGCCGGGGTTCAAGGGCGGCTGTGTCCGCGGGCCTGGTGGGCGTGATCGGATCGGGTGGAGGAGTTGCCGTCATGACAGGGGGATCAACCGGTGGTTTTCCAACCTTCCCGGCCGGAGCGGGAAGGGGAGGGGGCGTGATGGCGTGCCGTCACCCCATTGGGAGTGACGACCCATGAAACTATTCCGGTCCATTTCCGGACGGAGCCTTGACCCGTGCCCTGAAGGCTTGCGGTGCGGGGGTGGGATGGGGTGGATGTGGACCGGGAGGTGGGTTCAGTGCATCTCGATCGAGCAGGAACCGATCCCGCCCCGGAAATAGTGGAACCGGACATCGGGATGATCGGCGAGCAGCGACATGGGGACGGCGGTGTCGACGATGCGTCTGGAGATCATGTAGGCGGTGAGGCGTTGGCCAAAGGGGTTGTCGTGATTGCCGGCGTGCCAGATGGAAACCCGGTCGGATTTCCAGGTTTCAACCGGTCCCACGGTGATGGCCTGGGTGGGAACCATGGAGATGTTGCCCCCGCCGCTGGTCCGGGCGTTCTGGGCGATGGTGAGCGGATGGAGGTCGACGATCCGGGTGGCGAGCTTGCGGTAATCGGCGGCGGGCGGGGGATCGTTCCGATGCTTGCCGCGCCGGGGCAGGGGATCGTTGAAGGCCCAATGTTTGACGTCGCCCTGACCACCCTGCATGACGGCGCATCGGATCCCGGCATCCCAGGTGGCGCGAAAGGCTGCGGTGTCGGCCTTGGGAAAATGCAGGTGGGAATCGGGCATGCGCAGGCGCTTCTCGATCCGGTTGAAACACAGTTCGCGATCGGCGCGTTCGAAGCTCAGTGGGTGGGTGACGGGAACCTCGGCGCCGGTCGCGGCATCGAACCATTCGTCCATGCCCCAGAAGTGGGCATCGTGAAGCCGGAGCCCGAGGCTGTTGACGATGCGTGCGACGAGCGGGAGTTGTTCGGTGGGACCGATGGGGCCGCACAGACCGACGGGGTTGTCGGGGGTGCTCTGGCGCCAGGCCTCGACGTATTCCAGGGCCTCGGCGAGGTAGAAATCCTCCAGGGTGTCGTAGAGCCGGACCTCGAAGCCGGGACGGGACAGACGTTGGAGATCGCGCGGGGTCAACCGGGCGACGGCATCGATGAGTTCGGAGTCGAGCGTGGTGTAATCCCACCAATCGGGGGAGAGGGCGGAAGGACGGCGAGGCATGGGTGGAAGGTAGGGCGCATGGCTTGGGGAATGGAGGAATTTCTGGGGAGCCGCGATTGCCGGCGGGCGTCGTGGCAATGCCCCGGACAGGAGCGGCGCCAGCCCGGCCGGATCAGTGTCCGTCGTGATCGCGGACGTATTCCTGTTTGAGGCCGAGGGTTTCCGGGGCGTGAAGGACGAGCATCTTCATGCGGATGTCGGCGGGTACATGACGTCGGGTGGCGAGTGAGACGAGGACCATGAGGCTGATGGCGAGGGGGACGCACCAGATGGCGGGTTGCTCGCACAGGATGCGGAGGAGGGGATGAGCGCTCCAGAAGGGTTTGAGATCGATCCAGCCGAGGTCGGAGAAGTTGGTGAGGGTGACGGAGACGAGGGCGCAGAGGCCACCGGCGAGCATGCCGGCTGCGGCGCCCTGGGTGGTCATGCCGCGCCACCAGACGCTCATGAAGAGGAGCGGGAAGTAGGAGGCGGCGGCGATGGCGAAGGCCTGACCGACCATGAAGTTGATCTGGAGTTTCTCGACGAAGCATCCGAGGAGGGTGGCGACGCCGCCAACGAGGATGGCGCACCACTTGAACATGCGCATGCGTTCATTCGGGGTGGATTGGGGACGGAGCATGCGTCCGTAGACATCGTGGGCGAGGGCGCCGGTCATGGAGACGAGCAGTCCGGAGAAGGTGGACATGAAGGCGGCAAAGGCGCCGGCGCAGGTGATGCCGGAGAGGATGGCGCCCCAGGGTGCATGGGCGCGGTTGAGGATGAGGGGGAGTTCTAGGACGACCTTGTCGGGACCGCGGGAGCCGGTGGCGTTGTAGAGTTCGGGCAGGAGGTTGCGTCCCACGGTGCCGAACACGGGTGGGAACACGTAGAAGACACCGATGAGGATCATGACCCACATGGTGGTGCGCTTGGCGGCGACGCCGTCGGGATTGGTATAGAAGCGAACGAGGATGTGAGGGAGGCCGGCGGTGCCGCACACGAGGGCGATGATGAGGGAATAGGTGTAGAGCAGGGCGTAGGGGCGGGATTGTTCCGGTGAAAGTTGGGCGGCGCGCGGAGCCTTGGTGGTGAGGGGGCCAAAGGGGTTGAGCCAGGTGGCGTCGGAGGGAGCCTTGGCGGGTGGGATTTCGCGGATCACGCCGGCATCGGTCTGGATCGACTGATCGTGGTTGGCGGGAGCAGCGGCGGCGGTGATGGCGGGGGCTGCGCCGGGGCCGTTGGCTTCAAGGTGCCGGCCGTATCCGCCATGGAGGCTGATGAGGACGAAGACGGGGACGGAGATGGCAAAGAGTTTGAGCCAGTATTGGAAGGCCTGGACGAGGGTGATGCCCTTCATGCCACCGATGGCGACATTGAGGGTGATGACGGCGCCGACGACCACGACACCGACCCAGTAGGGGAGCCCGGTGTTACCGAACCAGGAGATGTCCTTGAAGATGTAGGCGAGGGCGGTCCCGGCGCCGTTCATCTGGGGCATGGTATAGAAGAAGCCGATGAACAGGACGAAGATCACGGCGATCTTGCGGAAGACGGGTGAATCGAAGCGGCCTTCGGCGAAATCCGGGATGGTGTAGGCGCCAAAGCGACGGAGTGGGCCGGCGATGAACAACAGCAGGAAGAGGTAACCGCAGGCGTAACACACCGGATACCACAGGGCGTCGTAACCGCTGGACATCACCATGCCGGCGACCCCCATGAACGAGGCGGCCGAGAGGTATTCCCCGGAGATGGCGGAAGCGTTCCATCCGACGGAGACGCCGCGGCCGGCGACGAAGAAGTCGGAGGCGGTCCGGGACTTGCCGGCTGCCCAGTACCCCATCACGAGGGTGACGGCGACCGTGACCATGGAGAGGGCGAGGATCCAGGGATCCACCGTGGCGACGAGGGAGGGAAACATGGGGATGGGTCAGGCGACGTTGGATCTTTTGGAACGGGCAAGTTCGGCTTCGCGTCGTTCGAGTTCGATGGAACGGCGGATGAAGATCCAGGCGATGAGCCAGACCAGGGGGAAGAAGAGGACGCCGAGCAGGAGCCAGGTGAAGGGGAAGCCGGCGACGGGTCGCGCCATGATTTCCGGCGCGAAGTAGTTGAGGAGGGGGAGGGCGAGCAGCAGCGAAAGGAAGGAGGCGGCGCAGGTGACCGACAGGCGGAACTGGCGCCGCTGCAATCCGGCGAGGAACTCCTCCGAATGGATGAAGTCCGTGGGTGTGGAACCGGGGACGGGCATGGGCGAGGTTGGAGTCGGGCGGGGCCGGATGGCAATCGCGCATCGGGCGGCAATGGGAATGACGGGGGGACTGACAAACGGCCTCTCGGACCTTGCACCGCTTTCCCCGGGTCCCGTACGGTCGCGGTTCAAAGCTGCATGAAGGTCTGGATTGACGGGCAACTGGTGGATGAGGCGGACGCCAAGGTGAGCGTGTTTGATCACGGTCTGCTGTATGGCGACGGCGTGTTCGAGGGCATTCGCATGTACCACAACCGCATCTTCAAGCTGCGGGAACACATCGAACGGCTGTTCTGGTCGGCGAAGGCGCTGATGCTCGACATCCAGATGACGCCGGAGGAGATCACGCGCGCCTGTGTCGACACCTGTCGCGCCAACGGACTCCGGGACGGCTACATCCGGTTGATCGTCACGCGGGGCAAGGGGACGCTGGGGTTGGATCCGCGGCGGTGCCCGAAGCCGTCGGTGATCGTCATTGCGGCGACCATCCAGTTGTATCCGGAGAAGTATTACCAGGAAGGGTTGACGATTGTGACGGTGCCGACGACGCGGAACCTGGTGAACTCGGTGAACCCGGCGATCAAGTCGTTGAACTACCTGAACAACATCCTGGCGCGGATCGAGGCCAACAACGCCGGGGTGGAGGAGGCGATCCTGTTGAACAGCGACGGGTTTGTGGCGGAGTGCACCGGGGACAATGTGTTCATTGTGCACAAGGGACGGTTGTTGACGCCGCCGCTGAGTGCGGGAGCTTTGTATGGGATCACCCGGGGGACGGTCCTGGACAGCGCACGGGAGTTGGGAATTCCCTTCGGTGAACCGAATCTCACCCGGTATGACGTGTATATTGCGGACGAGATGTTCCTGACGGGGACAGCGGCGGAGATGGTGCCGGTGGTGAAGGTGGACGGGCGTGTGATCGGGGATGGAAGGCCGGGTCCGGTGACGGAGCGGTTGATGAGGGCGTTCCGGGAGAAGACGAAGGTGGATGGGGAGATCATCTTTTCCTGAGCGGGTTGCACGGGGCCTGTTGGCGGGTTCGGGGCGGTGCCCTTGACTTGCCGGAGAGTGGGTCGATATAGCCGAGTCTTTTATGGTGTGTCAGTTGTGCAAGCAGAAGGAAGCGACCGTTCATCTGACTCAGATTGTCGATGAAACGATGAAGAAGTTGGATCTGTGCGAGGCGTGCGCGAAGCAGAAGGGCGTGAACGATCCGGCGGGATTTTCGTTTGCCGAATTGTTGTTGGGGGCGGCGGAGTCGCCGGAGGCGACCCAGGAATCGGTCGATGAATTGCGCTGCAAACGTTGCGGGCACACCCAGACGGACTTCAAGAAGGCGGGGCGGATGGGGTGTTCGGACTGTTACACGGTGTTTGCCGATGCGTTGGAGGGGTTGCTGAAGGGGATGCACCGGGGAACGCGGCATCGGGGCAAGGTCCCGGCGGCGATGCGGCGTCAGGTGGAGCAGGAGGCGACATTGGAGCGTCTGAACGGGGAATTGGCGGCGGCGATCGGGCGTGAGGATTTCGAGCAGGCGGCCCGGTTGCGGGATGAGATCAAGGTGGCGAAGACGACGGTTTGAACGGACAGGCATGAATCTTCTCGAGTTTCTGATACCGACCGCCGAGGTGTGTCGACGTGCCGGTCCGCAGGATCGGATCGTGTATTCGAGTCGGGTGCGTTTGGCGCGCAACCTTCCCTCGACCCCGTTTCCCGGGCACGGCAAGAAGGCGGATCGGATGCGGGCCTACGAGACGCTGTTGCCGGTGGTGAAGGAGTTGCCCGAGATGGCGGACAGCGTGGCGGAGTCGATGGATCACCTGACGCCGCTGGAGAAGCAGGTGTTGGTGGAGCGTCACCTGATCAGCCGCGATCACGCGGCGCGCGGGGCGGGGAGCGGATTTGTCCTGAACCGTGAGGAATCGTTCTGTGTGATGATCAATGAGGAGGATCATCTGCGGATGCAGGCCTTGAGACCGGGGCTTCAACTGAGGCAGGCGTGGCTGGCCATCGATGCGCTCGACACGGTGCTTCAGGAACGCATCGGGTTCGCCTTCTCGGCTGAGCGTGGTTATCTCACCGCCTGCCCGACCAATCTCGGGACCGGGATCCGGGTGAGCGCCATGTTGCATCTGCCCGGATTGGTGCTGTCGGAGCAGATCGGTCAGATCCTGAAGGCGGTGAATGACATCGGGCTTGCCGTGAGGGGATTGTATGGGGAGGGAACGGAGGCCTTGGGAAACATCTTCCAGGTGTCCAACCAGATGACCTTGGGCGAGTCCGAGACCGAGATTGTCGAGCGGATCAACAAGGTGCTGTTGCAGGTGATCGAGCATGAAGAGAACGCCCGGTTGGGATTGCTCGAGAAAAAGGCAAAGGTGGTCTTCAACCATGTGGGTCGGGCCTACGGGATCCTGTCGCATTCCCACACCATTTCATCCAAGGAGACCATGAACCTGCTGAGCCTTTTGCGGTTGGGAGTGGACATCGGGATGTTGCCGCCGGCATCGCGGTCCATGGTGGATGAGTTGTTGTTGATCACCCAACCGGCCCATCTGCAGACCCTGTTCACGCGCAAGGAGAAGCTCAGCGCCGATGAACGGGACATACTCCGGGCGGACGTGTTGCGGGAACGGTTGAAGGGCTTGGATCGGCCGGATCACACGGCTCTGGGCGGGTCAGGTCCGGCGCTGTCGGGGGCGGACAACTAGGTCGGAGACGAATCTTCCTTCCCACACGGAGTCACGAGGCCGGGAAGATGCGGCAGACCCTGGAAGGCTTCCGCGGTTGGGATCGCCCGCCAGACGGCGGTGTGCGGCAGGGACAGGGCCTGGGCGGAAGGATTTGAGGTTTGTTGCTCAAGGATCTCACGGATCCCCATGGATGGGCTGCGGTATCGGGAAAAGTCCGGGTTGATCCGCGTTCCGGTCAGGAAACTCTTTTGACTGGTGTTTCATCGATGCCCACATTGGGCCTACCAAACGCGACTGATGCGGTCGCGTGCGGCGCACTCCCATGAGCGAAGAAAATCTCAATAACTTCACCCCTCGTGCCCAGCAGGTTCTTGCCCTGGCACGAAAGGAGGCCGACCGGTTCAACCACAACTTTGTGGGAACCGAGCACCTGTTGCTCGGGCTCATCAAGTTGGGCCAGGGGGTGGCGGTGAACGTCCTCCAGAAGATGGGATTGGATCTGGAGACGGTCCGGACGGAGGTGGAGAAGGAAGTCCGGTCCGGGTCCGAGCAGAAGGTCACCGGGAACATCCCGTACACGCCGCGGGTGAAGAAGGTGCTCACGTTGGCGGCCAAGGAGGCCAAGGCCCTCAATCACACGTACGTGGGCACCGAGCACATCCTGCTGGGCCTGCTGCGCGAAGGAGACGGTGTGGCGGCCAAGGTTCTCAAGAACCTGGATGTCGACATCGAGCAGTGCCGGCAGGAGATCCTCAAGGAGTTGGATCCGCAGTTCCAGCAGGGAGAAGGCAACAACCCGGGTGGCTCGGACGAGCAGTTGACCAACGAGGGAGAGGGTGGGAAGGGCAAGGATGGGAAGGGCAAGGGAGACAGTCGGACACCGGCCCTCAAGGCGTTTGGTCGGGACCTGACCGAGATTGCGCGGAAGGGGGACATGGATCCGGTGATCGGTCGTGAATCCGAGATTGAACGCGTCATCCAGATCCTGTGCCGGCGTACGAAGAACAATCCGGTGTTGCTGGGTGAAGCGGGTGTGGGCAAGACGGCGATTGTCGAAGGGCTCGCGCTGGAGATCACCAAGGGCAACGTGCCCGAGATCCTGCAGAACAAGCGGATCGTGACCCTGGATCTCGCGCTGATGGTGGCCGGGACCAAGTACCGTGGTCAGTTCGAGGAGCGGATCAAGGCGGTCATGGATGAGATCCGGCGTACCCGGAACGTGATCCTGTTCATCGATGAATTGCACACCATCGTGGGTGCGGGTTCGGCCGAGGGAACGATGGATGCGTCGAACATCTTCAAGCCTGCCCTGAGCCGTGGCGAGATGCAGATCATCGGGGCAACCACCCTGACCGAGTACCGCAAGTACATTGAAAAGGACTCGGCCCTCGAACGCCGGTTCCAGACCGTGAAGGTCGAACCGCCGTCCGTCGACGACGCCATCATCATCCTCAACGGTCTCAAGTCGAAGTATGAGGAGCATCACAAGGCCGAGTTCACGCCCGCGGCGATCGAGGCCTGCGTGAAGTTGTCGGATCGTTATGTGAGTTCGCGGTTCCTGCCGGACAAGGCCATTGATGTCATGGACGAGGCTGGATCGAAGGCGCGGATCGGGGCCATGCAGCGTCCGCCGGACATCAAGGATCTTGAGGCGGAGATCGAGCGCGTGAAGGCGCGGAAGGAGCAGGCGATCAAGGACCAGGACTTCGAGGGGGCGGCCCAGTTGCGGGACCGGGAGAAGCAGGCCAAGGAAAAGCTCGACCGGGTGTTGGCGGAGTGGAAGCAGAACAAGGAAGAGCGTCGGGTGGTGGTGAGCGAGGATGACATCCTTCAGGTGGTGGCGAAGTGGACGGGCATCCCATTGAAGCGGATGGGGCAGTCCGAGACCCAGAAGCTGCTCGCGGTGGGCGAGGAGTTGGCGAAGGTGGTGGTTGGGCAACGTCACGCGGTGGATGCGCTGGCGAAGGCCCTGCGCCGTGCCCGCACGGACCTGAAGGATCCGCGACGGCCGATCGGATGTTTTGCGTTGCTGGGACCGACCGGTGTGGGGAAGACCCTGTTGGCCCGGACCCTGGCGGAGCAGATGTTTGGTTCGGCGGGTGCGATGATCCAACTCGACATGTCCGAGTACATGGAGAAGTTCACGGTCAGCCGCCTGATCGGTTCGCCTCCTGGATATGTCGGGTACGAGGAGGGTGGGCAGTTGACGGAGAAGGTTCGGCGCCAGCCCTATTCGGTGGTGTTGTTCGATGAGATCGAGAAGGCGCATCCGGACGTGATGAACATGCTCCTGCAGATCCTGGAGGAGGGTAAGCTGACGGATTCGCTGGGTCGGGTGGTGGACTTCCGCAACACGATCATCCTGTTGACCTCGAATGTGGGTTCCGACGTGATCCGGAAGCCGAACGTGATGGGCTTCAGTCGGCCGACGGAGGAGACGGACTACGAGAACATGCGTGGGCGGATCATGGAGGAGGCCAAGAAGGCGTTCCGGCCGGAGTTCCTGAACCGGTTGGACGACGTCATTGTGTTCCGCACGTTGGGCAAGCCGGAGTTGATCCAGATCCTGGATCTGGAAGTGATCAAGGTTCTCAACCGGATCCGGAGCAAGAACGTGACGATCGTCCTGGACGACAAGGCCCGGGATTTCCTGATCGAGAAGGGATTTGATCCGCAGTATGGCGCGCGTCCGATGCGTCGGGCGGTGGAGAAGCATCTGGAGGATCCGTTGGCGGAAGAGATCCTGCGCGGGCATTTCGCGACGGCTGGCGAGGTGAGTGTGAGTGCGGATGGGGAGAAGCTTCTGTTCTCATTGCCCACGGCACCTGCGGAAGGCGCCACGCTGAGTTCGTGAGGTGGATCCGTGTGGGTTGCCGGAACCGGTCGGTGGCGACCGGTTCCGGCGGTTGAGCGCTTGGAACCGGGGTGTTGGGTGGGCATGCTGCGCGCATGCGTGTCCACTATCTGGGAGCGACCCGGACCACCACGGGGTCGATGTACCTTGTTGAGGTCAACGGAAGCCGGCTTTTGCTCGAATGCGGGCTGTTTCAGGGGCACCGGGATGAATCGACCGAGCGCAACCGGAACTTTCCCTTTGATCCGGCGAAGGTGGATGCGGTGATCCTGAGCCATGCGCACATTGATCATTGCGGCAACCTGCCGAATCTCGTCAGCAAGGGGTTTCGCGGGAACATCTATTCCACGTTTGCGACGCGGGATCTGGCGGCGGTGATGCTGGCGGATTCGGCGGCGATCCAACGTTCGGATGCGGAGTTTGTTTCCAGAAGGCGTGCGAAGGAGGGCAAGCCGCCGGTGGAACCCCTTTACTCGGCCGAGGACGCTGAGCAGGCGGTTCGTCAGTTTGTGGGATTGAACTACCACCGGCCGCTTCCGGTGGCGAACGGGGTGACGGTGACCTTCGTGGATGCCGGACACATCCTGGGATCAGCCCAGGTGATCCTCGACGTGGTGGAGGACGGCAGGAAGTTCCGGTGGCTGTTCAGCGGAGACATCGGGCGACCGGACCAGGAGATCCTGAGGGATCCCGAGGTGGTGGAGGATGTTGATTTCCTGCAGGTGGAGAGCACCTACGGAGCGCGGGACCATGAGGATGCCGGTGACGCCCGGGATGAGTTGTGCCGATTCATCGGGGATGCCGTCCGACGCGGTGGGAAAGTGATCATCCCGGCGTTCTCGGTCGGACGGACCCAGCAACTGGTCTATGTGCTGAACCAGCTGTCGGAAACCGACTGTCTGCCGCGGGTGCCGATCTATGTGGACAGTCCATTGAGCGTGAATGTGACCGAGGTGTTCCGGTTGCACCCGGAGTGCTTCGACGAGGAGACCATCCGTTTCCTGCGGGAGCAGCGGAATCCGTTCGGCATGGAGAACCTCACCTACATCCGTGAGGCGGCCCATTCCCGGAAGCTGAATGACCTGACCGAGCCGGCGGTGATCATCAGCGCCTCGGGAATGGCCGAGGCCGGTCGCATCCGGCATCACCTTTCAAACAACATCGGGGATCCGAAGAACCTGATCCTGTTTGTGGGATTCTGTGCGGAGCACACGCTGGGAGCACAGATCCTCTCGGGTCGGAACCCGGTCAACATCCATGGTCGACCCCATCCGGTTGCCGCCCAGGTGGCCTCCAGCGATGCGTTCTCAGGTCATGCCGGTCGTTCGGAGTTGGCCGCCTCCGTGAGCTCCATCAAGGGACGGATCCGGAAG
>CAZDYB010000047.1:2179-14840 GCA_964509045.1 uncultured Akkermansia sp. | reverse complement strand
TCCGTGTTCTGCCCCCCCAACACCCCCGCCAAAGCAATGCCCCAGCCGGCATCCGCGATCAACAGCATGTCCGGAGTCAGCACCCGCGCCACTCCGTCCAGGGTGACGAATGCCTCCCCGGCTGCGGCCCGACGTACCACCACCGTGGGGATCCCCGTCGCACCCTGCCCCACCAACCGGTAATCGAAGGCATGCAGGGGTTGGCCGGTCTCCAACATCACGAAGTTGGTGACATCCACGACATTGTTGATGGAGCGGATACCCACCTGCTCCAACCGGGACTTCAACCACGCGGGACTCGGCCCGATCTTCACTCCCCGAAGGATCCGGGCTGAGTAACGGGGACACAGATCAGGCGCCTCAAGTCGGACCTCCACCAAACCGGTCACCGGGGCATCCCCCTCAACCAGGTTCACTTCCGGCAACCGCAACGGGTTCCCGGTCACCGCCGAAATCTCCCGGGCAATTCCCAGCACCGAATTCAGATCCGGCCGATTCGGCGTGATCTCAAGGTCATACACCACGTCCGATCCGGATCGCCCCAGGTATTCCCCGAACCCCTGTCCCACCGCCGCGTCCGCCCGCAACAACAGGAGCCCATCCTCACGCCGATGCCCGGTCGCCTCCGGATCCACGCCCAACTCCTCGGCGGAACACATCATGCCCTGCGATTCCACACCCCGGATCTTGCCGACCTTGATGACAAACGGGGCGGTCTCGCCCGGCTTCATCGGAAGGCTGCTGCCAGGAAGGATCAGGGGCACCTTGTCGCCCGCCTGGAAGTTCTGCGCGCCACAGACGATCTGGCGCTCTCCCCGCCCATCCGCAACCCGACACACCGAAAGCTTGTCCGCATTCGGATGCCGATCGCGGGTGATCACCTGCGCCACCACGATCCCCTCGAAATCGCCCGCTCGTTTCTCGACGCCTTCGACCTCCATGCCCAGCAGGGTGAGACGTTCGGTGAGTTCTTCAGGCGTGCCGTCAAAGTCGACGTATTGCCGGAGCCAGTTGAGGGTGACTTTCATCGCGGAGATTTTCGTGAGGGGGATGGGAACGGAAGGACCGGCATCGGTCGGGCAACTCAGAACTGCTTCAGGAACCGGACATCGTTCTCGTAGAGCAACCGGATGTCCGTGATGCCGTAGCGAAGCATGGCGATCCGCTCGATGCCGAATCCGAACGCCCATCCACTCCAGACCTCGGGATCGTATCCGACATTCTCGAACACCTGGGGATGCACCATGCCGCAGCCGGCGATCTCGAGCCATTCCTTGCCCAGCTTGCGGACGAGCGCATTGCTGAAATCGATCTCCAGGCTCGGCTCGGTGTAGCTGAAATAATGCGGTCGGAACCGCAACCGCACATCATTGCCCAAAACCTCCTTGAACACCGCCTCCACCGTACCCTTCAGATCGCCCACCGTGACTCCCCGATCCACATACAGGCCTTCGATCTGATGAAAGGTCGGATTGTGGGTCGCATCCGCGTTGTCGCGTCGGAACACCCGCCCGGGAACCACGATGCGGATCGGCGGCGGCATCTTCTCCATCACCCGGATCTGGACGGAACTGGTGTGGGTCCTCAGCAATGGACGCCCCGCTGCATCGACGAAAAACGTGTCCTGTGCATCACGCGCCGGATGATCCACCGGGGTGTTCAGGGCATCGAAACAATGAACCTCATCCTCGATCTCCGGCCCGTCCGCCACGGCGAATCCCAACCGGCGGAAGGCACGGACGATGTCATCGGTGACCTGGGTCAGCGGATGCAACCGGCCCAGGCCACGGCGGCGGCCCGGAAGGGTGAAGTCCGTGGGTTCCTTGGGCAGCGCCGCCTTGAGTTCGAGTTCCGCGCGACGGGCGGCGAGCGATGCCTCGATCTCAATCTTGACGGCATTGAGGGCCTTTCCGGCTGCCGGACGTTCCTCGCGAGGCAAGGCGCCGAGTTGCTTGAGCAATCGGGTGAAGCGTCCTTCCGCCCCGAGTACAGCCCCTTTGGCCTGGTCAAGTGCGGGTAGATCTGGCGCGGCGGCAAAGGTTGCGAGGGCCTCGGACTTTACCGAATCGAGTTCAAGGGTCATGAGCGGGAGCCGTTTGAAAAACAACAGGAGCGGGCGCCTCGAATCGAGGACACCCGCTCCGGCGGCACCGACCGGGGGTGCTGCTTGGGGCCGACCCAGAGGCCGGCCAGAGACGTCAAGCCTTGGCAGCCTTGGCCTGCAAGGCCCCCTGGGCGAGCTTCACCAACTCACCGAAGGCCGCAGCGTCCGTGGCGGCGATGTCCGCCAACGCCTTGCGGTCCAGAGCGCATTCAGCGGCCTTGAGCCCCTCGATGAAGCGGCTGTAGGTGATCCCCGCGGCGCGTGCAGCGGCATTGATCCGGATCTGCCAGAGCATGCGGTAGTTGCGCTTCTTGGTCTTGCGATCGCGGAAGGCGTACACCATGCCGTGGTAAACGGCGTCCTTGGCGTACCGGTACAGTTTCGAACGGCGCAACCGGTAACCGGATGCGCGCTGCACCATTTTCTTGCGGCGCTTGCGGGAGGCGGGGGCGTTTGTGACACGCATGGCAGTAAATCAGTTCGGGGAACTCAGTGTGAGAAGGGGAGGCAGGACTTGATCTTGTACACGTCCGTGTGATGAACCTCCCGCACCTCGCCGAGATTGCGGCGACGCTTGGAGCTTTTTCCAGACAGCAGGTGCCGTTTACCGGCCCGGCGCGACATGACCTTGCCACTAGCGGTGATCTTAAACCGCTTGGACACGGACTTCTTGGTTTTAATACCCTTCGGACGACGCATATCAGCTTCCTTACTTACGAAAAGGAGCGCGCAGTCTATGGAGAACGACCCCGGGAGCAAGGGGGATTTTTCCGCTGTCGCCCATCCTGCCCCCCAATGACACCCACCTGCTGGGAGGAATTCCACCTTCACCCGGCGAATCCTCGCGTCTCCCGCCCACGCACCCGGATCTCGCCCCGGGCCAGTCCCGCCACCACGGCCGGGTACAATTCCCGTTCCGCCTGCTGGATCCGCCCATGCAACGTCGCCGCCGTGTCTCCATCCAGGACGGGGACAGCCCGCTGTCCCAGGATCGGTCCGGTGTCGATCCCCTGGTCCACCAGATGCACCGTGCATCCCGTCACCTTCACTCCGTATTCCAAAGCCTGTCGCCACGCCTCCAATCCGGGAAATGACGGCAGCAGGGAGGGATGGATGTTGACCACCCGCCCGGCGAATGCGCGGAGGAAGTCCCCCTTCAGGATCCTCATGAATCCCGCCAAAACCACCAGATCCACCCGCGCCTCCTGCAACGCTCCGATGTACGCCGCCTCCGCCGTCTCATCGAGCTTGGTCCGGAATCGACCCGGATCCAGATGGCGCGCCGGCAATCCGCGTTCCACCGCATGTCCCAGGATTCCCGCATCCCGGACGTCACTCACCACCAACGCCACCTCGGCCGGCAGACGTCCTCCCGCAATCGCATCCGCAATGGCCACGAAATTGGACCCGCGACCCGATCCCAGGATGCCCAGTCGATACGACGGCTTGCTGCTCACCCCGACAGGATGACCGCGGGATCCGGCCGATGGAATCTCCATCCGACTGATCGCCCCATCCGCACGCTGGACACCGACGAGTCCGGCATGGACAACCGTTTTCCTTAAGGCCGACAACGTCCCGGGATCTGCTGACAGAGCCCACGCGGGGTTCGGTCGGGCTGGCCAGCAGACGGCAACCCCGATTTACTGCCGAAACACGGCTCCTTGTCACATGAACCTCTTGTATCGCCTCCTGATCCTGTGCCCCGCCATGGGGTTGGCGTCTGCAAGTGAACCGCCCAGCAAACCACTCGCCGTGAGTCCCGTTTTCCGTGTGATCGGTTCCGGTGGCGCAGAGTCGCTGGCTTCGACTTCAGTCAGCGCGGTGTCCTCGTCAACGGGCCTGACTCCCGCCTTCCATGCTGTTTTCGAGCGGGAATGGCCGACTGGCCTGGTGCCCCTGTTTCCGGTTGAGAAGGACGGAAACTTCGAACTGCGTCGCCTCCCGCCGAAGGGACGCGAGAGCTTCACGGATCCCTTGTTCTTCGCCCTGCCCCGCCCTGACGAGACCAACGCCTCACGCATCACAGGTCGTTGGTCGATTCAATCGATCAACAGCGGGAACCACCGGCATCGACTCGCCATGGACCTTGCCGCGGACGGCGACCGGATAGCGGGCCGCCTGGATCAGGACACCGACTACCGTTTCGCCCACCTCACCGGCGGCACCTGGCGAACCAACCACCTGTTCATCACGATCGAGTACATCAATGACCGCTACGAACTGACGGCGGACCTGCTTCAGGGAAAACTCATCGGCACCTGGCGCCGGACCGATGACTCCGACCAGGGAACCTGGGAAGCGACCCGCGACCCGGCGCCGGTCCAACCGTCGGCTCAGACCCTCCTGCCCCTGTACGAATGGCGCAGCCCGGACGGAAGAAGGCGTTACCGGACGGGTGAATCCTCCGAGGCGGACGGATGGCAACGCGTGGATCCGCCACTTGGGCGAGTCTGGCCCATCCCGTAACCGGGCTCCGCCGCCGGCCCGGGGTCTGGGTCGGAACCGCCTCACCCGCCCTGCTTGGGGTGCAACCGCACCTGGAGTGCTTCGCGAACATGGGGCGGAACAAACTCGGAAACGTCACCGCCCAATCGCGCAATTTCCCTCACCAGGCGTGAACTCAGGAAGGAATAGGTGTCCTTGGGCATCAGGAAGAGCGTCTCCACCGACTCATTCAGTTTCCGGTTCATCAGGGCCAGCTGGAACTCGAACTCGAAATCACTCACCGCCCGCAGTCCGCGCACGATCGCCTGCGCCTTCTGCTGGACCACATAGTTGACCAGCAATCCTTCGAAACGATCCGTCTCCACATTCGCCAACCCCGCAGCCGCAACCGCCTCCCGCACCAACGCCGCCCGCTCATCCAGCGTGAACAACGGCTGCTTCGCCGCATTCGTCGCCACCGCCACCACCACCCGGTCAAACATCCGCGAAGCCCGCTGGATCACGTCGAGATGGCCGTTCGTCAACGGGTCGAAGCTCCCAGGATAGATGACCGTACGCATGCGGTCGTCGATATCAGGGTCCCGCCCCCATGGCGACGCTGGATCCCGGGGATCACCGATCGCACTCCGGAAGCCGCGCCCATCCGGATTTCACCCCCGCACTCACCCCTCGGCCGCAAGCACATCCCAAACACACCCCACTTCCACCCCTTCGCCGCAATCGAGTCCTATTCTCAAATTGCTGATATCCACAGTCTTCCAACATGCCTTGTTCGTCATTTCCCATCCCCTCCGGCACATGCGTCAGACCTGCGTGAAATGCCTGTTGTGGGCCAGCGCCCTTCAGTTCGCATGCCTGACCGGCTCGGCACGACAAGCCCTCCCTCCGCCCGTCTTCACCCTCGATCCCCTCTGCCAGGTCGAGGCTCTGCGTCCGAAGCCACTTCCCCCCGGCAAACCAGCCGCCTCGACCCTTCGGATGATCGAACGGCTCCGTTCGACCTTCATCGCCAATGAACCTCAATCCATCGGGTTCCTCAGCGATCTCGCCGCGCCGATCCTGCAACGCGAAATGGAGGCCGCCACCGACATCCAGCGCAAGCTGGCCGCCGCCTTTGAACTGGGGATGCACCAGGCACAGATGGGTCGGCCCGATCTCGCCCTCAATACCTATGCCGCCATGGAGGATCTGATGGCCTCCCATCAGCTGAGGCCCAGCGCCGGAGCCCAGACCCAACTCCGGATGCGCCGGGCCGCCGCCCTCCTCCGCCTGGCCGAACAGGAGAACTGCATCCTGACTCATGGGCCCGAATCCTGCCTGTTCCCCATCAGCACCGCCGCCCAGCACAGGCTCCCGCGTGGATCGCGTGCGGCCATTGCCGTCCTCGAGGAACAGTTGACCCAGACACCCGACCACATCGCCGCACGCTGGCTCCTCAACATCGCCCGCATGACCCTCGGCGAGTATCCCGACAAGATCCGTCCCGAATGGCTCATCCCGCCTTCCGTTTTCGCCTCCGAACATCCCATGCCCCGCTTCCCGGACATCGCCGGATCAATCGGCCTGGACATCAATGATCTCGCAGGCGGTTCGGTCGTGGATGACTTCGACAACGACGGGTTGCCCGATGTCATTGCTTCGTCCTGGGGTCGGGACGGACAGTTGCGACTCTACCGCAACGACGGCGAAGGTGGATTCGAAGAAAGGACCAGCGAGGCAGGGTTGGTGGGATTGGTCAGCGGACTGCACCTGATGCAGACCGACTACAACAATGACGGCTGGCTGGACATCTGGGTCCTGCGCGGGGCCTGGCTGGGTCCAGCCGGCAGGGTTCCCAATTCACTCCTGCGCAACAACCGCGACGGGACCTTCACTGACGTCACCGAGGAAGCCGGACTCCTCTCCAGCAGACCCACCCAGACCGCAGTGTGGTTCGATTACGACAGCGACGGCTGGCTCGATGTCTTCGTCGGCAATGAATCCACCAATCCCGGCCAACCTGAACCCTGCGAACTCTTCCGGAACAACCGGGACGGCTCCTTTACCGAATGCGCTGCATCCGTCGGCCTGGGCGTGGTCCAGTTCGTCAAGGCGGTCACGGTCGCCGATTACGACAATGACGGACGCCCCGATCTCTACCTGTCGTGTCGGGACGCACGGAACCTGCTGTTCCACAATGATGGTCCGGTCGCGGACGGTCCCAGTCCAGCCTGGCGATTCTCGGAGACCGGGCAGGCCGCAGGAGTCCGTCAACCCGTCTTCAGCTTCCCCGCCTGGTTCTTCGATTTCGACAACGATGGCTGGGAGGACCTCTTCTGCTCCGGCTACGGCATCAATCACGTTGGGGACATTGCCGCCGATTACCTCGGCCAACCGTCGAAAGCCGCCGTCCCAAGACTCTACCGGAACAATCGCAACGGAACCTTCGCCGACGTAACCCGGGAAATCGGCATGAACCGGGTCTGTCACACCATGGGCTGCAACTACGGGGATCTCGACAACGACGGGTGGCTCGATTTCTACCTCGCCACCGGCGATCCCGACCTGTCGACCCTGGTGCCGAATCGGATGTTCCGGAACGATGCCGGCAAACGCTTCCAGGAAGTCACCACCGCCACCGGTACAGGACATCTTCAGAAGGGTCACGGGGTCTCGTTCGCCGACATCGACAACGACGGGGACCAGGACATCTACACCGTGATGGGGGGCGCATTTCCCGGCGACATCGCCCGCAATTCCCTCTTCCTGAACCCAGGCTCCTCCAATCGTTGGGTGAAACTCCAACTGGTGGGCACCCGATCCAATCGCGCCGCCATCGGAGCCCGCATCGACATCACCGTCGCCGGCCCCGGCGGCAGACGACAGATCCACCGCACGGTCTCGTCCGGAGCCAGCTTTGGCGCAAACTCCCTCCAGCAGCACGTCGGCATCGGCAACGCCACCTCCATCGAACAGGTCGCCATCCGTTGGCCCGGGAACCCGGAAGTCCAGGTCTTCAAGGGACTGCGCCCCGGTCAAGCCTTCCAGTTGCAGGAAGGCCGCCCGGAACCATCCCGCCAAACCCTCCGGGGTGTCCTCCTCGGAAAACGGGCTCCGGATGCCTCAGCGCCCACCGGGCAACCCTGAAGCGTCACACCCGCCTCACCCAATCCCTCCCCTCCCAGACTGCCCGGAGCGACGTGATGTTCCGGGGGTCCAAAAGGTGGTCCGCCACCTCCAGGACACGCCCCCGCTTCAAGGCCTGCCAGGCATCACTGGCATTGATGGCCACGAATTGCAGGACCGACGGATCCCGATAGCAATCGATCCTGCAGCGGGTGCAACCGTCCCGGATCAATCTGGATTCATCCCATTCGTCGACCCGGCACATCGGCGTCTCCCAGAAATGGCATCGGTACAGGTCGAGATGCCAGTCGACATAGAAATACTTGTGCCCTCCCAGGCATCCGAACCGCTGACGCTCTCCCCGCACATGCCGCTGCATCTCCGCCAGCGATTCATCCGGGTTCGCCACGGCAATGCCCCGGGTCCGCTTCAATTCCCGGATCCGCTCAAACACTTCCCACAGTTCTTCCCGGGAAAACGTGACCAACCCTCCATCTGAAAAGCTCAGGTAACTGCTCTCCAACCGGGTCAGCGGATAACTGAAGGTGCAATGGTGGAACCCCAACGATTCCAGGAACGCCGGCAATCGCCCGTAATCCTCAATCAACCGACTGGCCGTGACGCTCGCCGTCGTCTGGATCCCCGCTCCCTGGAAGAACTCATTCGCCCGCCGGATCTTCGCACACACACCGCGCAATCCGCGGTTCTCCTCATGACGCTCCACCTCGTGCGCATCCACGGACATGATCACGCTGCTCAGACCGTCCCCCGCCAACTCCCGCATGTTTTCCTCCGTCCACAACGCTCCGTTGGTGCAAAGCATCGGACGGATCCCCTGTCGGGCCGCATGCCGCACCATGGCGCGGAGATCCCGATGCACCATCGGTTCCCCCCCTACGAACAAGAGGTAGCCGATGTGGTTGCGCCGGGCGATGTCGATGACGTCCAACGCCTCGGTCAGGGTGACGGACTTCCGATGGCGGGGCTCGAGTCTGGACCGCGCAAACCCACAGAAGCCGCAGTCAGCGTTGCAGAGGTTGGTGATCGCGAACTGCAGATATCCCGGCCCACCATTCCGCAGGACTTCGCGGAAGAGTTCCCAACCCGAATTGCGCGGGACGTTGACCGGCAGGGTCAGGTCCCCGACACGGGAGTCGACGGGAACCGGGAAGCTCAACTGGCCGGCGGTGTGTCCAGATCGGCAAATGGGGCCTGCCCGAACCCGGAAGGATTGCTCGCGCCATCAGTCGTCACACGGACCGGCGCCGCCTTCTTGGAAGCCTTGCCAGCATTCCCAGCCTCACCGCCCGCGGCAGCCTGTGGAGTGGCCGGGACCGAGGGAGGAGGATTGAGGACCTCCTTGGGATTCTTGGCCCGCTTGTGCTTCGGATGCGGACTGATCATGACGTTGATGGAACGTCCGATCAGCTTGGGGGGGGAATCCGGGTGTCCCCACGGTTCCAGGTCCTGAAGGAACTTGTTGACCACCTGACGTCCGACCTCGGTGTGCGCCATCTCACGACCACGGAAACGGAGGGTCACCTTGAGCTTCATGTCCTCACACAGGAAACCCACCGCATGATCCAGCTTGATTCCCAGGTCATGGGGATCAATCCGGGCCGAAAGCTGGACTTCCTTCACCAGGTTGGCGTGCTGGGTCTTCTTGGACTCCCGATCCTTCTTGGCGAGCTCGTACTTGAACTTGCCGTAATCCACCAGACGACAGACCGGCGGTACCGCGTTCGGCGCTATCTCCACCAGGTCCACGGCCTGACTCCGTGCCAGATTCAACGCCGACGGCAGATCCATGACCCCAGCCTGCTCCCCATCCTGCGTGATCACCCGGACCTCCCGGGCCCTGATCTTGCCGTTGACCCGGTGAAGGGGCTGTTGAGGCTGATTGCGAGTAAACGGGCGGCTCAAGAGACCGCCTCCGGTTGGGGGTAAATCATGCGGGCAAACAAAACAGAAACTGTCTTGGACAGATTGGAGACGGTATAGTTGGCCCGTCTCCCGAATCGCAAGTGAAAACTGGCCTCAACTCCGTTCATTCTGCCCTCGCCACCGCCGTGGTACTGTGGAGTCTCCTCATCGCACTCCTTCCCTGCCACCCCAATCCGACCCCACCCAACCCCGCCGCCTCTCCAACCGAGGCTGCCTATCTCCAGGCCCGCGCCTCCTGGGACTCTGCCCCCACCAACCTCACTCTCGGCATCCACTGCGCCCGGGCCGCCTTCAATTGGGCCGACACCCAGTCCACCAACCCCGAACGGGCTCGCATCGCCCAGATCGGCATCGAGATCACTCGAACCCTCCTCACTCAGGATCCCAACTCCGCCGGCGCCCGCTACTACCTCGCCCTCAATCTCGGCCAACTCGCCCGAACCCGGTCCATCACCGCGCTGAAACTCGTTTCCCGCATGGAATCGGAACTCCTGGCCGCACGTGCCCTCGACCCAACCTTCGACCACGCCGGTCCGGATCGTACCCTCGGCCTGCTCTATCAGGATGCCCCCGGATGGCCCACCAGTGTCGGAAGCCGGACCAAGGCCCGGAAACACCTCGCTCAAGCCCTCCAACTGGATCCCGGCTACCCCGGCAACCGTCTCGCCTGGGTCGAAGCACTGACCGCCTGGCGCGACCACCCCTCGGCACTCACGGAACTCGCCCTGCTCGACGCCGAATGGCCAACAGCCAGAAAGTCGTTCTCGGGGCCAGCCTGGGAATCCGACTGGATCGAATGGACCCAGCGCCGCGATGCCGTCGCCATCCGCCTCGGCTTGCCCCCTCCCACCCGGCCGGTTCCCTGACACGTCACCTCCCCACCCTGGCAAACCCAAACAGGGAGCCGATTGCCAATCAACCATCCCCCTTGGGAGGATCCCCCCGTGGAACCACCATCCGAGGCCTCTCAGGGCGCAACGGAACTCCTCCGACGCAGCCTCGCCTGCGGTCGCCTGGGCCACGCCTACCTCTTTCACGGGGATGATCTCGGCGATCTTGAGCAGGCCGCCCTCGACCTGGCCCAGATCCTTTGCTGCACCCAACCTTCGGAATCCGGGCCGGACGGCCAGGGGCTCCGCGCCTGCGGACTCTGCAGTGCCTGTCGCCGCATCCGGCATCGCAGCCATCCCGATGTCACCTGGGTCCATCCCCAGTCCAAGATGCGCTTCATCGTGGCCGATCAGGCACGCGAAATCACCCGCATCCTCAACCTCCGCCCCGCCGAAGCCCCCAGGAAGATCGCCATCTTTGCCGGAGCCGACCGACTGAACCCGGGAGCCGCCAATGCCTTCCTCAAGACCCTTGAAGAGCCGCCGGCCGGCTGCGTGATCCTTCTCCTCAGCACCGAACCCGATCGCGTCCTGGAGACCCTTCTTTCCCGATGCCTCCGACTGAACTTTGCCTCCACCGGGTTTCGGCTCCGCTCCGATGTCCGGGCCTGGGTGGCCAGCTTCTCGGAGTCTGCAAGGATTCCCGCCGATGGCCTCATGGGCCGGTACCGGTTGCTGGATCAGTTGTCTCGGGCACTGGTCGATGCCAAGACCCAGCTTGAATCGGCACTGGGCGAGGATTCCCCCCTCAACCGCCACCCGGATGCCTCGCCCGATCAGCGGGAACAGTGGGAGACCGAACTGGTTGCCGCAGTCGAATCGGAGTACCGCCGGACCCGGGGCGATTTCCTCGCCGGGTTCCATGCCTGGCTCCGCGATATCTGGCTCATCCGCGCCGGCGTCCCCGAATCACTCTTCCTGCCGGAACTCGCCCAGGCCTCCACCGAGATCGCCAACCGACTCTCCGTGACCGAGGCCCGGACGAATCTCGAGTCCTGGGAAACCACCCAGCGCCTCCTCCATACCAACGTCCAGGAAGCCCTCACCCTCGAGGTCGGTCTCCTCAAGCTTCGCTTGTGAACACTCCGTCCCGGTCACCAGCACCCCCAACGGATCTGCGACTCCTGGCCGTCGGCTCCCTTCTCGGCCTCGCCATCCTCAAGTTCGGAAACCCCGTCATCCTCGAGCAGGAGATTGGCGTCCCCGGTTCATTCGCAGAATGGATCCGGCGCCCCTGGCCCGTGCGCATCGGCTTCGTCCTGTTTACCGCTGTCGTCGCCACCTTCCTTCTCCACTCCGGCGCCCTGGCCCGACTCCGCCAGGCCAACCTGCCCCGCTGGATCGTCTGGCCCTTCGCCACTTGGGCCGGATGGCAGGTGGTCAGCTCCTTCGGCACGGTCGATTCCAACCTGACCGCCCTCACGCTTCCCCACCTGCTCTCCGTCGGCGCCGCCTTCGTGGTGGGTATCCTTGCCGCCCAGACCCGATGGCAACCCCTGCTCTTCGGCCTCGCCGCCGGTTCCATCCTCTGCTGGCTCCAGGCCGTCAACCAACACACCGTCGAGTTCAGGATCGCCCGCGACATGCTCGTCACCGGGGATCAGGCCGGCTGGACCAATGTCACCCCGGCCGAACTCCTGTCCCTCCGCGAAAACCACCTCGTCATCCAGACCAATGGCGTCGACATCGCCAATCCAGTCATCCTCGACAAACTCCGACGCGCCCGCGTCCACGGCACCCTCGTCTACCCCAATGCCCTCGCCGGTCTGGTCGCCCTCGCCTTTCCTGTCCTCCTCGCCGCCGCATGGATCAATACCCGCTCCATGCGCCCCCTGATCCGGATCCTTCTTCTGGCCATCCTCTCCTTCCTCGCCCTCGGCAGCCTGTACTGGTCCGGATCCCGTTCCGGTTGGCTCATCGGGGTTGTCATCGTCGCTGCCAGCATCTGGAGAATTCCTTCCCTGCATCGTTATCGATTGATCCTGACCCTGGTTTTCGGAGTGCTTGGACTCGTTTTCTTCGCCATCCGCAACGCCGGTTACCTCGGCAAAGGCGCCACATCAGTGACCGCTCGCCTCGATTACTGGAAGGCCGCAGCCATCAATACCCGGAATCATCCGGTCCTCGGATCCGGCCCCGGGACCTTCATGCGACCGTATGCCCGACTCAA
>CAZDYB010000047.1:0-2079 GCA_964509045.1 uncultured Akkermansia sp. | reverse complement strand
TTCCTCAACGGCCCCAATCTGAACCTGCTGGGCACCCGACAACCCGAGGTCTACGGACGTCAAACCCTGGCCGATATCGAACAGCAGGTGCGTGTCCGGGCCGATCAACTCGGAGCAACCCTCGACTTCCGGCAATCCAACCAGGAAGGCGAACTGGTGACCTGGATCCAGGACGCCCGGGGCCGCTTCGATGCCATCGTCCTCAATGCCGCCGCCTACACCCATACAAGCATCGCGCTGCGCGACGCCATCGCGGCGGTCGGAGTTCCAACGATCGAGATCCATCTGTCCAATATCCATGCCCGGGAAGAGTTCCGGCACCGATCCCGGATCGCCGCCGTTTGCCGCGGACAGATCAGTGGATTCGGATTTCGATCCTATTTACTGGGCCTGGAGGCTGCTGTTACCATTAACGAGCCCTCGTAAACCCGCCAAATCCAACCGGTTGACGCCAGATTTAACCGTGGCGTCCGACTGTTACCTTGACGTTACAGGCGCGTCGTTCCTAGCTTCCGCCACCCGAAACGGAGTATCTCGGGCTTGGGTTGAAAACCCGGGTGAATCCGTTTTGATCCGACCTAGACCTTAACTCCGCGGGCCGTTATCGCGGGAAATTGGAGTAGCGCTGTGGACCTGAAAGAGATCAAGGCGATCATCGACTTGATGAAAAAGAGCTCCGTCACGGAGTTCGAGCTCGAGCAAAAGGAATTCAAGATCAAGCTGAAGCGTGGAGGCAATCACCCCGGAGAGGGTGATGAAACTTCATTCTATTCGGCCCGGCCGGTGGTGGCCATGCCGGCATCCCTGCCACCCCCTCCCGGTCCCTCCGCCGCCCTGCCGGCCCCGCCGGTGTCCAACGATGCCGAGATCAAGTCCCCCATGATCGGCACTTTCTACCGCACTCCCGCCCCCGACGCCGCACCGTATGTCGAAGTGGGTGTCGAAGTCGGCCCGGATACCGTCGTCTGCATCATCGAAGCCATGAAGGTCATGAATGAGATCAAGGCCGAGACCCGGGGAATCATCACGGCCATCGTCGCCGAGAACTCCAAACCGGTTGAGTTTGGACAACCCCTCTTCCGCATCCGCCCCCTCTGATCATCCCCGCCTCCCCTACACCCTGATGGAACTGCCTCTGTCGAATCCCCCGGTTCCAGCCCCTGTTACCCATGTTTGAGAAGATCCTCGTCGCCAATCGGGGCGAAATCGCCATGCGCATCATCCGCGCCTGTCGCGAACTCAACATCAAGACTGTCGCCGTCTATTCCAAGCCGGACGCCAATTCCATGCACGTGCAGATCGCCGACGAAGCCATCTGCATCGGCGAGGGACCTTCCTCCGACAGTTATCTCCGCATCGATCGCCTCATCAGCGCCGCTGAGATCACCGACGTCGACGCCATCCATCCGGGATACGGATTCCTCTCGGAGAACGCCCACTTCGCGGACGTCTGCGAGTCCTGCAACATCCGGTTCATCGGCCCTCGATCGGCCGCCATGAATGCGCTGCACGACAAGGCACTGAGCCGCAATCTGGCCAAGCGCGCCGGAGTCCCGACCCCTCCAGGCTCCGAAGGTCTGGTCGAGACCGAGCAGGATGCCCTCTCGATCTCCAAGAAGATCGGTTACCCGGTGATGATCAAGGCCGTCGCCGGTGGCGGCGGACGCGGGATGCGCGTGGCCCACAACGATGTTTCGCTGGTAAAGGGCTATCACACCGCCCGGACCGAGGCTGAGAAGGCCTTCGGCAACAGCGGAGTCTACGTCGAGAAGTTCATCGAGAACCCCCACCACGTTGAGTTCCAGATCCTCGGCGACAACCGGGGCAACCTCATCCACCTCGGCGAACGCGATTGTTCCATCCAGCGCCGCAACCAGAAGCTGATCGAGGAAACCCCTTCACCCCTCCTCGACCGACGCGAATCCAAGGATCTCCGCAAGAGGATGGCCAAGGCCGCCCTCCGGATCGGCGAACTCGCCAACTACACCAATGCCGGCACCGTTGAGTTCATCGCCGATGACCACGGCAACTTCTACTTCCTCGAGGTCAACAAGCGCATCCAGGTCGAGCACCCCATCA
>CAZDYB010000046.1:0-14898 GCA_964509045.1 uncultured Akkermansia sp. | reverse complement strand
CCGAATTCATCGGTCATCAGCAGCTTGAACTGCATGAAGCCGGCGTACTGCGGCGGATAGGCCCAACCGATCTTCGCCTCTTCTCCCGGCAGGAGCACCACTTCCAACTCGGGCACATCCAGCTTCACCACCGCAACCCCCTTCGAATTGGCATCTCCGGGATCCGTCCCGTCGAGGTACTCCTGCAGGTTGCTGTATCCGTCCCCATCGAGATCACCAAAGGGATCTCCCACCGTCCCGCCGAAAAGACACTCCCAGTCGTCCGGCAACAGGTTGGCGTTGACATCCACCACCGGAAGCGGCGGCACGCTCACCAACTCCGCCTCGATCACCTGCAGGGCGTCGCCGGCGCACGTCTCCTGCACGAGGTCGGTGAAGCCGAACACCCGGACCTGACTGCCGGGAATCAGCTCGAATGACGACGGGAATCGGTAGGGCGCATCCGGGCTGGCGAAGAGGGATTTGAAAACTCCTCCGGGCACGGTGCGCAACACCACGCAGGCGCCCTGGAAGGAATCCGGCAACACCTCCATGATCTCGGTGACCGTCGGTCTGGATCCCAATTGATCCAGCAATGCGGTCGCGGCGGCATGGGCTGCTGCCTGCTGGGCCGGGGCCACGCCGACGACAGCAGCGTAAGGCGCCGGCAACTGACCCGTGGCCAGGAACCCGCGCAGGACATCGAATGGCAACGCAAAGGTGCCCGGGGCAATGTTGTTGCTGAGACTGCTCACCCGATAGATCGCGGCATTGAGCTGACGCATCGGCGCCAGAGCCGCACTCCCCGGAGGCAGAACCGTCGATGCAATCTCCCCGTACAACGCCCGCACGTCCCATCCAGGCAGGTCATCCGCAATCCAAGTGGACAGCCCGAGCCACTCGACGAAGGACGGTGCGTTGCGCCCGGATCCCGGGTCGCGCTGGGGGAACAGGGTCAATTGGTCCGGACCCAGATTCGTCTGGCCGCGGGCGGCGAAGATCATGCCGAGCTTCCGCTCCAGCAACGCGGCCACCAACGTGTCATGGACCCCGAAATTCCGCTTCACCTCCACACGGGGAAGATTGGTGAAGGTGTTCCTTGCGGCAGCCACCCACGCCTGGGCTTCCACCAGGGCTGAGCCGTTGCCCGGCACATAGGGAACCACCGGACGCGGAACCACCGGCACCGGCACCACTCCCAAGAGCTCACGGCCAATCGCCTTGTCCACCGACCCGGTGTTGATGGGAAAATGATAATCCGTCCCCACCGTCACCAGACCCATCCGCGCATCCACCGACACCGGGATCAACGCCGCGGTCGGCTGCTGCACACCGGGCACGGCCGACATCGCGTTGGTGTTTCCAACCAGGAACGCTCCGTCCACCGCATGCACCTGCACCCGCGTCCCCGACCGGGGCGCCACCACGTTGCCACTGAACCCATCCAATGGCTGAGGCGTGGCATAAAGGTCGAACGACGCATTCTCATCCAGTCGATCCTCCGGCTCCGGCACCGCATCGGGCACCATTCCATCGGCATTCTTCGGATCCGTCCCCGCCACCAGTTCCGTCCGGTCGTCGTAACCGTCGGAGTCGGTGTCGGCCAGCCACGGATCCGTGCCCAGACCCAACTCGACAAAGTCAGGAACACCGTCCCCATCCGAATCCTGCTCAAGGGGGGCACCCGGGAAGCTGTATTGGGCGCGTCGGATGGCGGTCTTGCGATCCCCGCCGGGAATGCGTCCCAGGAATTCCACCGTGGTATCCCGGTACAACGGGAGCACCTGCCCTGAGTAGAGGGTCCATGGGGCGTCCGGTCCGGTGCGGAAATGGATCTCGGTATTGGCGGGTCGGACCGAAAAGGAAAGGTAGGCGACACCGTTCTGGATGCCGGGTGGCGGCTGGATCTGCACCTCGGCCAGTTCAACTCCTTCAGCAGGCAGGAAGGACTGGACGGAAATCATCGGTCGATACTGATTCGCCAGCACATGGGTCGCCCCGGCGGGAACCGTTCCCAACGGACGCACGGCCGCGTTCCCGAGACCCTGCTGGGATGTGCCGCGGCGTTCCGCCTGCACGCTCAACGTTGCGGGATTTCCCACGAGTTGTGGGTCCCTCGCCCAATCCGCCGCATTCAGGCTGAGGAGACGTCGCGCCTGTCCCACCACAAACGGTTCGGCATCGAACACAAAAACATTCGCCGCCATCCCGGTGGCGTTGGGCGCCGGCAAACCTCCGGTGATCCCCGCCTGATACTGTCCGTCCGCAAAGTGATGGTCCGTGAACCGCCGTGACCGCCGGTCCGAAGGCGATCCCTGGAATGCCTTGAATCGCCCGCCCGAAATAGAAGCCAATCCCGTCCACACCTGCCCCGCGGGAGCGGGCAACGTCTGCATGGGGACCGGCGCCGCCACTCCATCAAAACCCAACACCACCAACTCCGATCCATCCGCCGTCACCACCGCCAGACGCGACACCCCTCCGTCCGTCAAGGCATGTACCTGGCCGATGGCAAAGTCGAAGGTCCAGGTCTGTGCCGGAGCAAACTGGAACGTGCCCGGGTTCGGTTCCTGCACCGCCCTCAGCACCAGATTCGATCCGCCCCTTGCCCAGAAGAGGTACTGGAACAACGCACCTCCGCCGAAGGGTGCCGCCAACCAATCCGCCCCGGGAAGTCCGCCGGCACTCAGCCCCGGCGACAGGTTGCCGGCAGAAAGATCATGGAGACGCAGGGTCCGTTGATTTCCGACCTGTTCCACCACGCCGGCAAACTCCGCACCGCCTGTCTTCAACCGGGTGCGCTGGGCGGACAACGGGTGGCCGGCGATCGCAACCGGGGCGATGAGGCTGATTGCGTTGCCCACGCTGCGATGGAGGGATCCGCGATTGGGTGCGGGCAGACCATTGGCCACCGAGATGCAGAAGAGGTCGTCATGTCCCGTGTTGCCGACCCCTCCGATGTCGATGGCCAAGGCCACCGCGGGTCCAACGCCCGGAGTCCACATCGGAGTGGGCAGGGCAACCGACGTCGGGGTGGGCAACTCCAGCACCTGGACCCGGTTCGCGCCCGGCGCCGCCACCACCAGCGAATCCCGGTTGGTGGCCAGCACCCGCCCCACCGACAATCCCGTCACGTCGGCCGCTCCCGTTGCCCGGGCCTCCGACCAGGTGAAGACGTCGGGCACCAACTGGTATCCGATCCGTACCCCGCCGGATCCGCGGTCGACCAGCACCAGATCCGGACGGCCATCGCCGTCGATGTCTCCCTGGGTGGACACCTCGGTATCCGACACCGAGACGGCGGCCGCGTGGGAAGCGACGGTCAACAGGGTCACCCCGTGCATCCACACCACGCTCCGGAGGAACCGGCGTTCGCCACTTCGAAACCTTCGACACAGTTTCATTTCAATTCATCCTTCACTGCACCCGTCATGGAACCGTCACCGGCGGCACGGGAATGACCTCTTCCACCTCGCCATCCTTCCCCATGCGGACCATGAGGTAGGCGTACTGCGCCCGACGCACCGCCGGTTGGGTGTCCAACAGGCAAAGCTGCCAGTCGGTGCCCTGGGCGGTATTCGGCGAAACCAACCGGATCAGCGGATCCAGGATCCGCGTCACGGCATCCCCGTTCACCGAAGTCTTGTCATGGGCGATGTTCTCCATGAGGGGCGATACCTGGATGAGATCTCCCGCCACCTTCGGATACGCGGTGTTCGGCATCTGATAGCGATAGAGGAGGACGGATGGCACCAGGGTTTGCCCCAGCACATTCGTGTAGCAGAACATCACCGGGTTCACATGGCCGGTGACGGCATCCACCATCACGGTCCCATAAGGAACACTGCGACGTTCAACGTTCTCCACCTGACCGATGCGCACCGCGAGACCGCTGAACGTGGGCGACTGGACCAGGAGTGAGGCAATGCCCGGATGGAACTGGGCCTGCTCGGGAACCGGTCGGGCCGGCCAGGGAACATCGGGTCCGATGGGCGGTCCGCCGGGGATCCATTGGAAGCGTCGGGCATTGCTGACCCGCTTCACGCCTCCAGCCTTGGGCAGACTGACAATCTGCACGTCGTAACGGTTCCCCGCCTTGACCGGCACGGTGACCGTGAACTCGGGCCCGGGTCCAAAACCCACCCCGACCGCCGGGGTCTGGTAGGTCCCATACGACTCATCATTGGGGACGTTCTGGTTCACGATCTGCCCGAGTGTCGAAGTCAGGTTGGTGGAGAGCTCCGGCGCCAGGTGCAGGGGTTCGCCCCCGGGATGCGCCCGCAGCAGGATCTCGAACCGCTCAATGCCGGCAGGCGGACAGAACCATCGGATGATCATGCGCGGGTCGGCGTCGCCACCCTCCGCCTCCAGGGCGGCCAACAGGGGCTTGGGTCCCGGTTGTTGGATCTCCACGCATTCACCGATGGGAGTCATCGGGCTGGCGTTGCCGTGTTCATCAAACAACTGGCCGTAATAGCAGACCGTCGAGGCGGTGGCTGGAACGTCGTTGTCCTGGATCTCCACCTCCGCAATCTGCTCGACTGCGGCCTCACCCTGGCGCAACAGGCTCAAGGCGCCGTCATTCACGCGACGATAGATCCGGTACTCCTTGGTGCCCGGCGTCAGGGCAACCTTGATCTTGGGTCCCACCTGCGGTTTGCCACCGCCATCCCCCTGCCCGTCCAGGCCACCCGGACCTTTCGGATGCGGATTATGGGTCGAGCAACCGTCCCGGCTCGACACCGGTCCCAACGGCACAAACCGACAGTCTTCATCCCCCACAAACCCCATCTCCAACACCTGGCGTCCGCCGGGGATCTCCCGCGTGGTCAGTTCGGCAAACGGACTGACCTGGCCCGCAGCCGTTCCCACCCGCGCATGCACCGTCAACGAGGCCCCGACCCGGCGCCGATTCAATCCATACCGATGCCGGATGACATGGGAGGAGTCCTTGAAGTTGACGCGCGCGACGCGATGGATGGCCTGGGTTCCACCGATATAGAACTCGACCCATCCCAGGTTCCGCGTCTTCCGCTGGATCATGAGATCGAGCCAGACCCGGTCCGGATCCAGATCGGACACCGGGTCCGACAGGGCGACAGTTCCGGCTTCGATCAGGGGCAGACAGCATTGGATGGCGATCGATCCACCGGGACCGTCCGGACCTTCACGGGAACGGAGTACGCCGAAGGCGGGTGCGCTGTGGGGCGAGACATTCCCGCCGTCACACGCCCCGTTGTCCACCGCCACCACCGTGTACCACTTGGTCCGGTCGGCATCCGCCGGCAACGTCGGGGCGCCCTGACCATCATCGATGTATTCCAGCAAAGCCGCCCCGGGATCATGCGGGATCAACGGGGAGATCCGGTTGACCAACGGGTTGCCCCCGAACTTCTGCGAGTCGGTGTGTTCAGCCCAGCGATGGACATGATACCCGATGATGACCTTGCCGGGCTGGGGCTTCAGCGGACGCCAGACGATCTTGAGGTTCTGTTTCCGGATGTTGCCTTCGAACCGGTAATGATTCTCCACCCGGACCGTGCGCGGGGCCGGCGGCGGCACCCGGTCACACATCGTCACCAACACACCCGGTGACGAATGACCGTCACGCCCAAGGACGTCGCGCGCCGTGACGAAATAATAGAACTGCTCCCCGTTGAGGAACGGCGGTTGATCCAGGGCAAGGCCATGGTCATCCGCCATGAACACCGTCCGGGCATCGCCACCCTGCGCCTCGTTGAAATTGGCGGCGTGGGCGTCGGTGTCGAAATCCCGGGTCTTCAGCACCGGCAGGTTGTTGACCCGTTGCACGTTGACCGGACTCGTGACCGTCAGGCCGGCCAACTGACCCAGGGTCGGGAGTTGGAGATGAAGATTCTGCGCCTCGGCAAAGCCGCGGGCGACGCGATACACATTGAAGCCGTAATTCAACAACCCCAACCGCCTCAGTTCGGCAGAGGTCGCCCACCGCAGACGCACATTCAGGTTCCCTTTCGCACTGGAATCCAGCAACGGCGCCGGACGTCCCGGCGCCGGCAGGACCGTCGGTGCATCCGCATCGACCGTCACCCGACCCAGGGTGGTGAGGTCGAGTCCGGCAACGAGGTCGAATTCGCGGGCCTCGAACGTGACGAGACCCGGAGCGGGAATCTGTTCGGCATGGGCGAGCCCAAGGCAAAGGTTGACGGAAGGATGAAGCCGGCCCAGCAGCAGGAGGTTGGACAGGTGCTCGGGTCTGCCCTGGGAACCGCGGATGACCAGGGCGAGCTTGTCATTGAGCTTCATCGACGGCTCGGGCAAGAGCTCCAGGAACAGGTCGTTCACCCGGTTCTCCAATGCGCCCAGGTCGTCCCCCAGATTCACCGCACGATCCATCAATGCCTGGATGATCAGTGGGTTCGCCTGCGGGGTCAGGATGGTCTTGCGTTCATAACTGGCAGGCGACGCAGCATCACCCGTCTTGCGATATACGGCGATCTTCCGACCATTCATCTGACCCGGATCGGTCGGCTGGAACAGGATATAGGCCCAACGCCGGTTGGAGGCATCCACCGTGGTGGTGCCGACCGTGAACAGGGCGTCATCCAACACCTGAGCCCGGTTCTGGACCGCTCCGAGCAGCACCCAAAGGATCCCGAGCAACAGGGGAACCCGACCCTTGAATCCCGCCCGGCCAACAGCGTTCACCGCCTGGTATGAATTGTTCATGTCGTTGATCGGCTCTGATCAGAAGTCCAAGTCCCATTTCCCACTCACATAGCTGAGGCCGATGGATCGCTTGAAGGCGATGCAGATGGGACACCATCCGATCTCGCCCGCGACGGTTCCCACGCCTTTCAAGGTGAGCCCCTTGGGATTCACCAGTCCGTACAGTTCGACTTCCCCGGTGATGCTGACGATGCAGAGCACCTCGCCGTGGAGCCCGAAGAACATCTTTCCGAAGAAGGTGGGGCCCTCGATGAAGAACCCGGCGCCGGCACCCACCCCGGCGCTCACCGTGAAGAAGCAGGTGGACTTGATCCCGATGATCTCGTTGAGCGGCAGCCAGGCTTCGCCATAACCATAGGCACCCGTGAACGGAGGCTCGCCCAGGATCGACCCCAGATTCTCATCCCAGAAGAACGCGTCGAGCGAACAGGTCCGCCCGAAGAAGATGCCGCCCTTGCCCTTGTATCCCTTGCCGAACACCAGGGCGGCCGAGGCGCTGAAGTAGTTTTCAGAAACACCGAAGGCCATGGCCGCGCCCAGTTCCTCAATCACGAACTGGCCGCTGAACTTGAGTTCACCGGTCAACTGGAACCCGGCTCCAAGCCCGATCAACGGAAACTGTTTCGTCGTGTCCAACGTGCACTTCGCCTGCAACGACGCCCGCAATCCCGGGTACGCCCATTCCAACGACACATCCTTCGCCCCCACCGTCACTTCCGTCGCCTTGCCACCCGCCGGAATGCATCCCGCCGGCGTGTTGTCCGAGTTGAGTTCCCGCACCAGCAGGTACGCCTCGAACTTCATGTTGTCCGTCACCTTGAACTCCGCCTTCACGTCCAGGCGCAGTTCCGTCAGCGAATCCCCCTTGATGTGCGCATGGCCGCGGATCGAACCCGCCCCCAGCAACCCGCCCAACTCGCCCAGGAACCCGTTGATGCTCCCATCCAGTTGCGCCAGCGCATCCGCAAATGCATCCCGCAACACCGCGTTGATCTGCGCAAACACCGTGTCCAACGCCTCCCGCACCGCCGCGTCCACGTCATAGACCCGATGCTTGATCGCCGTCTGGATCCCCTTCACCAACGCGGTCGCAAAGATCCGATCCTCGATCCGTTGCCGGATCAGCTTCTTGGTGTCGGCCGCCGACATCACCTGGAACGGATTGTCCAACCCGGGCTTGTACTGGGCGTAATGCTTGTCGAGATCCCCCACCACCTTGTTCAGCGCCGCCTGCAATTCGCCCTGCGCATTGGCGATCCGTTGCTGCAGGTCGGCGGCGAATTCCTGCGCCGGCCCGAGCCGGTCCCGGATCTGGCCGATCACCCCCTTGATCTCCGATACCACCGCGTGGATCTCGTCGAGGGTTGGGTCAGCCTTGATCAGCAGTTCATTGATCCGTTCATCGAGCAGGCTGCCAACAATCTGGGCAGCGACCTCGGAGCCGAGCCTCCCCACCAATTGCGCGGCGATGGTCCGGTCCCCTTGCGGATTTTCAGCGAGGATCTTCTCGATCTCGCCCAGTGCGGCCAGAACCTGGGCCAGGCCGTCATCGATCCGCTTCGCCACCGACGCCGCGTTGTTGACCGCAGCACCCAGTTGATCCAACCGCTGGATCAACGGTTGCGGAACGCCGCCGCCGCCGAGCAGGTGATTCTGGATGACGGTCGAAGGCGGGGTGTTGAAGGACTTGCTCCCCAACGCGAACTGGGCGTTCAACGCCGTGTACAACTGGTCCACCAACGGATCCACGATCTCGTCCAGCGCCGGTCCCAGCAACCGATCCACCTGGGCTTCCAACAGCGAGTTCAACTGGCCCAGACCCTCGTCCACCACCTGCGTCGAAATGTAATCTGTGAACGCATCCTGCAACCCTCCCAGTTCGCTGAACGCGAAGTTCGCCAGGTTCGCCACCGGCAATCCCTCGTACTGCACCCCAAACACCAACTCCGCGCGCTCGGCCGAAAGATACTTGGGCTGATGCTCCGCCTTCAGCACCAGCAGGTTCGCCTCCACCGGCTTGAACGCCGTGAACGCCCGCGTCGAACTGCTCCACTTCAACGGATAATCAAACTGCACCACCTCCAGCCAGGTCCGACGCGCCCGTACCCGGTACTGGTCATCATCATCGCCCAACCCCGCCCGGTACTGGTCCGGCGTCACCCCGTTCGGAAAGCCACGGTTGTCGGTATCAAAGGGATTCTGCGTAAAGAAATTGGCGTCCGCGGCCCCGTAACCCTTGTTCGGCCAACCCCCCATCAGATGCACCGGCGCCGTGTTGTTGTCCGCCTGGGCAACCGTATGGATGTGTACCTGCAGATCCTCGAAGAAGGGCACATCCAGCTTCGCCGCCAGGTTCAGCCAACCTGTCGAGTTCTCCGCGTACTTGAAGCTGTTGAGATAGGCATCCGATACGAACGTTCCCGCGTACCGTTCATTGCCCGGCCCCCGCAGGACGAAGTTCGCCGGCACCTTGAACCGCGAATCGAACGGCGGATCCAACAGGTCATCCGCCAGGGTGATCAGGTGTCCATTCGGACGGAACCCCAGCGTCCCCGCCAACGGCACCTCCACCAGCGCCGCCCCCGCCGTCACCCCCAACGTCACGAAGCCCTTCCCCGGGTCACACGCATCGCCGTCCTTGCGATCAAACTCGAAATGCCCAACCACGATCGGCGCCTGCCAGTACTCGAGGACCTTGACCAACCCGTCCTGTCCCTCGGGTATCTCGGCCGAAAGCAACGCGCCCAGGCAGTTGAACTGAAGTTCTTCAAACTCCTGTTCAATGTTCGACGGGTATACCAACGAAACCGATCCCGCCGTCCGCGACGGCAATCCCTCCGGATTGCTGCCCAGGAACGACAGGCCAAAGGTCGTGAACTGCACCGGGTACCCATACAAAACCGTCTCAGCCGGAAACGATCCGTTGATCGCCTCGTGCACCCCACTTACCCCCGCCTTGCGCACGTAATACTTGGCCCGCGCTGTCAGGTCGTATTCCCCAGTCGGTTTCCCCGCCAACACACTCTCGCCCTGGCGCGCCGCGGGTGCGCCCACCCGGAGATTGATCCCGGCGTAATCCGCCAACCCCTGCGAATACGCTCCCATGCCCGGGCGCTCGGTCGGCAGCGAGGTCTCGTTCGACACCCCCGTCAGCATCAACACCCCCGGCCGCTGCTCCACCGCCTGGCCCGTCTGATCCCCACGCAGGAAACTGCCCGGCATGTGGAACGCCCCATTGGTCCAACCTCCCACCTGATGCGCAAAATCCTGGATGCCCGGTTGATCGATCCATCCCCATTGCAGCGTGTGCTCGGCAAAAGTCCCGTTCGCATGCAACCCGCCGTCCCGCGTGAACCGTAGTTCACTGTCCACCGGCGCCATCTGGATCAGGCCTTCCGCGATCGCCCCTCCGCACGGTTCATCCCCACAATGCCGCCGATACCGCAACAGCACCGATTGCGACCCACTCAGGGAACCCGTCCCCGGCTGCATCAGGTCGCCCACGATGGAGGCCGTGCCGCCCGTGTTCCACGACACCAGTGCACCATAAGGAAAGTGCGAGACGAACAGACCCGGCTTGAAGGAGACCGATGCGGTCACCAACGCTTCTCCATCCGCCCCGGTGTTGACCACGAGTGACGGGCTCGTCACCGCCTCCACAAAACGCCAGTAGCCTTCGTTCGATCTCTTGAAGACCGCTTCCGGCCCCACCGGCGCTGCCTGAAGGAAATCCAGTTCCGCACCCCGCACATACCGCACGTTGCCCTTGGTCCCAAAGGTCAACCGGGATTCAGCCCGGTTCCATTCCATGGACAGCGCCTCGAACCACACCGGCTTGGTCTCTTCCGCAATCCAACCCGTGACGTCCGCCAGCATCGTTGCCGCCGTCGGACGGAATGCCGCATTCAACGGCACCTCGGTCACCAGCACGTCCCGCTCCTGGATCCGTGTGTTGGTATCCGCCGATATGCCCAGGCCAGTCGGCAGGATGACCGCCAGATCCCCAGTCGCCCCGCCCGACCCCAATCGCACCGCCCGACGCTCATACCGGATCCGCCCCTCTTCATCCTCATCCACGACCGGCCCCTGCAAGGTCACCAGACCGCCTCCCGTGTACTCCGCCACGCCATCCACCCGCAACCGGACCGGCAACACGCTGCCGTCGCCAAGGGTGTATCCCGGTTGCCCTTCCACCACCGCCCCGCCCACGGCCGGCGCCAACGTGGTCGCCACCGTGGTCAGCGTCGCCGCCCCCGCCGCCGGCTTGTGCGCGCCGGAATGCGCCAGGATCCGCGTCGATACCCCTCCAAACCTCAGGATCCCACTGAAATGCAGCAACCGGGTGTCCTCCGACTCCATCGCGTTGCCCGCGATCGGAAACGCCGCGCCGATCGGATCAAACACCCCGATCGTCACCCGCACGTAATAGCGTTTGTTGACCGAATCCAACTGGACCCCGTCCGCCGGTTCGATCCGCAGCGTGCGCAGGAGGTTGTTGGTGCTCGGACTGGTGGGCGATTGCCCCTGTGGACCGAAGTACCGCGCCACATTGTTGGTGAACTCGAACGAACTGTCCTTCAACGCCACCACCGCATCCGTACCCTCCTCCCGCAACTGCACCGTCAACCGCGTCCGGACCGGATCCGAACCCGAAGCCCCGGCAAAACCGTCATATCGATACAGCCGCGTCGTGGCGTTGATCCGGAACCCGGCGTTCACCGTGTCGGCACCCCGGATGGCATGTTCCTGTCCCCATGTCACTGCATCCACATGCGCGAGGACGTTCAGGGACGCATCGCCGGACAGCAGGCTGGGAAAGTGCAGATAACGGTTCGGCCCCAGGTTCTGGACGGGGCCGGCCGACTGATAGATGGCAAGCCCGGTGACCCGCTTCCGCATCACCAGTTCCACCGTGTAGGTCGTCGACGGACTCAACTGGAACGCGGGTCTGAGCGAAACGGTGTAGGTACGCTGCTGAGTGGCCTGGACGGTCAGATTGATGGTCTCGGTCAGGACGACCACGTTGGTCGAGGCAAGGCCACCCAGGGAAAGCTGAACCTCGGCACCCGACGCATCCTTCAACCGGTATTCCAACCGGTAATCGTAGACGAAACCCGCCCCGCTCCGTCCATACGTGATGTCCGTGCGGATCCGCAGGGCTTCCCGGGTGTAGCCCGGCGCCGGATTGTTGGCGTCGGATGCAACCAGGTACCCGGTGAAATTGGTGATGGAATTGAACGTGACCAGGTTGGTGACATCCGCCCGGAGAGGGCCGGTCAGCCAACCGGACGCCATGGCGACCAGCCATAGCCACAGGATCCGGGACAGCGCGTTCCACTTCTGCTTCACCCTGACAAATACGGAGACGCCAACCCCGGGTTACAAACCAATCCAACGGGACGTTGGATCGGCGGCCAAAGCCGGGGTGAGCAACCCGACGGGGTACCGTCCCCGTTGGGTTGCTTGCGTTCTCCAACGGCTTGACCCACCCCGTCTGCACAAGCCCATCCAGTGGAATCGAGCGGCAAAGCGGTCCACACGATCAGCCGCCAAGAACGTAAGGATCGGCCGGTGACATTGGATTGACGATCATCCGGAAGATCCAGATCCGTGGGAACCCGGTCTCCGGACCAAACGCCCCATCGCCCCCGGGTGGGCTGCGGGATCGGAACACCACGGCTACGGCTCGCCGTAGTGGGTGCCCAGGTTCATGGCGTAGGGGCGCGACACACCGGCGACTTCCTTTCCAAGCCGTTCCCCTTCGCCATCGATGAAGGTCCGGTTGAGCATGGTCTCGGAGATCATCCATCCACGCGACACCACCTCACATTGCACCGCCATGATCGCGGCCTGGACACGGAGATAGTTGAAGCCTTGGTTGGCGAGGGGACCCTGACCATCGATCTCCACCCGATAACGGTCCACGTCGCGCTTCTCGAAGTCACACATGGTGGGATAGATCTCGGTCCCGCGGTTGGTGATGCGCACGAGCCTGAACCCGTGTGCGTGCAGGATCGGTGAGACTTCACGGGCCCGCACCCGATAGAACGCCTGGACCAGCTTGATGCTCACCACGTCGAACTCGACCAACCGGTCGACGGCCTCCCGAAACGTCCTCGACTTGAGCGCCTCACTGAACCGCGCAATCGTCACCTCGCTCGCACCCATCCCTGCCAGGACCGACCCGAAGGGCGTCTCGCCGAGTTCGGGGCGGACCAGCAGATAGTCCCGCATCACCCGGGCACTGTACTGACCGAAGCTACGGATCGACTGCAGGCTCCCTGCACGGTTCTTGTTGAACATCGTCCGGAGATCGATCCCCGTTTCGCGCTCGAACAGTTCTCGAACCGCGGGGACCAGTCCCGTCGCCTCTTCATCAATGGCCCCCGAAGGGGTGAACGTCGTCCGCAGGCCCGAGTCATCAACGAACATGTCGAATCCAATGATCCGGGAATTTGCCCGGATCGGATTGGGCGGAACATTTCGTTCAACAAACGCCTGCCAGGGTTTGCCTCCCGCGATCATGTCGGCGGCGTATCGCTCGTAGGAACGCAGTACGCGCTCAAACAACGGCCTCAGGCTGGGTTCCGCACGCGCTACGGCCAGTTCCTTAACGGTGTGCTGGGGTTGCGCTTCCTTCAGCGTCCTGAGCTCCATCACCTTCTTCGCAATCTCCGCCGCGAATTCGCGGGTCCCGGAACGTTCCCTCCCTTTGCTGGTCTGGAATGGACCCTTCTTGATGTCCCCGACGTAGTGTCCGTCGGCAAGCACCTCGAGGACGGCCGCCTTGATGAGTTCAGCCCCGCGAATGTTCGATGCGCCTCCGATATGCAACAGCATCTCCGCAGCCGCATCGATCAGCGCCACCGGATTGGCCTTGTTCAACCCGGCAATGTCATCGGCGGTGCCGCCCATCGTCTCGAACATCGAGACAGCCCGGGGATTGTTGGGATTGATGTTGTTCGAACTCACCAGCCCGACTCCCCCCGTCAGTTTTGCCGCAATGTCTGATCCGATATCCCCGAACATGTTGGTCGTGACCACCACGTCGAACTTCTCCGGCGATGCGGCGATCGCTGCCAGACCATCGTCAATGATCATGAAGTTCGCCTCGATCCCCTGCTCGCCTAGGCGCGCACGGCTGTAGTCGCGCGCAACCTTCAGGAACGACTCCTTGAACAGTCCACCGGTGATCTTGAGGATGTTGGGCTTCTCCAGGGCGGTGACCTTCTTGCGTCCATCGCGCACGGCGGCTTCGAAGGCCGCACGACAGATGAGTTCGCACCCCTCAGGAGTCTGATGCCGCAAGGCCTGAGGATAGTTGCGGGCCAATCGATGTTCGATCGAGGCGTAGAGATCCTCCACATTCTCGCGGACAAACAGGATGTCCGCACCGGGCATGCCCGGCGTGATCGGATCCAGCGTCACGCATCGGCGGATGTTGGCGTACTGTTCAAAACCCTTTCGGATCGTGACATTCCGACTGGGTTCATCGCCTTCATCCAGAGTGCGAAGCGAACCCTTCAAGACCGAATCCGCCTTGCCCGCGTCGATGAGGGTCTGCCGCTCAAGCCGGGTGACCAGTTCCTTGACCTCCTTCAGGGTCCCGGGCTCGAGCATGCCGAGCAACTTCTTGTAGAAATCGTTGATGTTGCCGGCCGCGCGGGCCTCGTCCTTGGCCCGGGTCTCCAATTCCAAACCCACCTCCTCGGGAACCCGGCTCGCAAACTGCGCGGCGTAGACCTCGGGAGCATGCCGCTGCAACCGCTGGAAGAGATCAATGGCATCCGGATAACCCAGACTGCCTTCCATGTAGGCCAAACCAATCCCGGTGGCCTTCAGGACCACCTGGGTCGCCTCGATGCATTCAGGGCCAATTCCCTGGCCCTTGATCACAAGAATCGTGGATTTCGTAGTCGCTACAGCGGATGGGTTCATCGGTGGATTTTTCTGAAGGATGCCAATGCCAATCCTAACCTCCCCGTGGTTTGAAATCCGCGCAACGGACAAAATCCCAAGATCCGCCGCCCCCCGATTGTACAGCCCTCTCCCCTCGTTCCCATCGCACCCCTGTCGATGTCAGGAGGGGCCAGGCCTGCTTCACAAGCGGTTGGTAAGAGCCCGTCTGAAAACTCCGAGGGGTGCTGCGACGAGAGATTTGGCTGAAGGCCGAGGCGTGAGCGACGAGCCTATCCGCAGTGATCTGTAAGG
>CAZDYB010000045.1:0-15013 GCA_964509045.1 uncultured Akkermansia sp. | reverse complement strand
TGGCTGAAACGGATCCCGTCCACCGCCGTTGGGATCGACGGAAAAGTCGACAACACCGTCCGCGGATCCATCCCCTTCTCAAACGGCGTGTAATGCTTCGGATCGAAGGTCTCGGTCGCCGCCATGCCGCCCCCCATCCACAGGACAATCATGGCATCCGCGGTTGCCGGCAGCTTGGGAAGGCTGCCATTCGCCTCCACCGCCCGCGCCCCACCCGCAGCGAGCGCCGCCATCGTTGCCGCGCTCAACTGCTTCACGAAATCCCGCCGTGTGTAGTCCGTATGCATGTTCAAGATCAGGGTTCAAGGTTTCAGCGGACGAATTGAAATTCCGGCAGCATCGCCACGCTCCAGAGAAAGTCTTCCACCCCCTCCTTGCGCGGCGTGTCGCCCACCAACTCCAGCGACGCCTCCCGCTCCTTGCGCGTCGGCTTGCGCCCCAGGGCCTGCAGGAAGACATGGTCCACCAACGCACGCCCCTTGGGATACCGTGCCGCCAGTTTCTCCGAACCGCGCCCCAGCACACCCGCGAGTGTTTCCCCATTCGTCAACTCCAGCGCCTGCAGGGTCGTGGCCACCGTCTGACGCGAAGTGGTGATCTGTTCGCGGTTCGGGCGTCCCAGCGCCATCAACAGCGGATCCGCCGAGGCCAATGCCGAACGGACCTGGCCAAAGACCACCTGACCCGTTGCGGCATTCGCCAACGAGGGCTGCAGGTTCCAAGGCCCCATGGACTCTGGACCGAGCACCGACGCCGTCGCCCAGCCTTCCACCCCGGCCACGGCCGGCCATCCTGCCGGCTTGTCCTTCGAAACCAGCCATCGCGCATCCGACGCCACGTCCCCGATCACGGTGACCGGGATCGTCTTCTTGCTGGAGTAGGACTTCGGCACTTCCCCCGGGACCCGCAACCGCACATAGGCCAGCAGGCCGGCGGGATTCGGACCATCGCCACCGTTCACCGCCTCGATCACCAGCACGTTCGTGCCGCCGGCATTCAGGTGCCCGCGCAGGTCGTACACCGCCACCTGGCTCCACTCGGCCGCGTCGGCACCACGCACCCGTTTGCCGTTCAGGAAGACGCGGGCGGAGTTGTCCACCCGGAGGTAGAGCACCGCTTCCACCGGTTTCGCCGCCATCACCAGATCGCGCCGGATCCAGTTCGTGGAGGGCGGCACCCCCTGGGCCGCATGCGCATCGCCCCAGATCCAGAAGGGTTCTGCCAGGGCGACGTTGGTCGATGACTTCGCCGCGTCGGAAACCATCAACGATTCCAGTCCGCCCTCCGGCTTGTCGAACCAAGCGTCCGTCACCTGTCCCAGCGCATCCCGGAACTGTTCCGCCGTCAGCCGCCTCAATGCCGGTCCCCGGAACACATACTGTTCCCCGGCCTTCTCCTCGGCATCCACCGTCGGCATCCGATACGCCCGACTGGTCAGGATCAACGTCAGGGTCCGATGCAGGTTCCACCCATTCGCCACGAGATCCTCCGCGAGCCAGTCGATCAGGTCCGGATCCCAGGCCACGTTCTGCATGACGTCCAGGGGTTCGACCAATCCCCGGCCCATCAACCGCGCCCACAACCGGTTCACCACGGTGCGCGACAGGCGTCCATTCGAGGGTTGGGTGATGATCTGGGCGAGTTGCTCCAGCCGGTTGCTGCGCGGCGCCGAGGCTTCCACCGCCCCCAGTTCCGGAAACAGGAACCGCAATGGGGCGCGCTTCCCCGTCGGCTTGTCGCACAACACCATCTCCAGCGATGTATCCGCATACACCCCGGCCAACCCGTAACAGTCACTCAACTGCCAGTCGTCGATGAACGAGTCATGGCACGAGGCGCACTTGAGGTTCACCCCCATGAACACCTGCGACACATTCTGCGCCGCCTGCATCGGCGGGGTCATCGAGGCATTCACCGCGCCGCGCCAGACGATTCCCTTGGTGAAGCCTTCGCTCTCCGGGGTCGGGTTCACCAATTCCCGCACGAACCGGTCGTAAGGCAGATTGTCGCGCAACGCGGCGTACAGCCAGCGATGGATCGGTTTCCTTCCCCCATCGATGTAGCCGGTGCCCTTGTAATCGTTCCGCAACAGGTCATTCCAGAAGGTCAGCCAATGCTGGGCATATCGCTGCCGATCCCCCAGCAACCGTTCCACCATCGCTTCACTCCGCAGCCGCGAACGATCCTTCATGAACCGCGCCGTCTCCTCCGGTGTCGGCAACAGTCCCACCAAGTCCAGGTGGACCCGACGCACGTACGTCGCGTCGTCCACAGGTGGCTCCAACCGGATCTGCTCCCGCTTCGCATAGGCTTCCAGGAACCGATCCAACGGATGCGTCGCCCGGCCCTCCGGCAATTCAGGCCGACGCGGATTCAGGTTGTTGGCCGGTATCCGCCCGAACTGGATCTCCTCCGGCCATTCCATCCCCTGATCAATCCACGCCCTCACCAACGCCACCTGTTCCTCCGTCCAACGCCTGCCCTTCTGCGGCATCACATCGTCCGGATCCGTCCCCGCCACCAGATGCAGCAGCCGACTCTCCGCACCCTTGCCCACCAGGATCGCCACACCGGAATCGCCCGGCTCCAATGCCGTCGCCCGGGTGTCCAGCCGCCAACCGCCGTTGGCCTTGCCACGGCCATGACACTTGATGCAGCTCTCCTCCAGCAACGGCTGGATCTCCTTCCTGAAATCCACCCGATGCCCCGCCGCCGCCGGCAGTTTCGCCATGTCTTCCGCCGACGGCACCGCAGCCGTCATTGTCCCCAGAACACTCCAGGCCAGCCATGCGATGAAATACGTCGGACGGGGAACACCCATGGCCATTCCCTACCCCCTGCCGCCCGTCGCCGCAAGGCAGCGCTTTGATCGCGACCTGATCCATCGGATCCAGCCTTCCCGACTGGTGCCGTCGAGGCCTCAGCCATGACTGGCTCCACCGTGGGCAAGTGAATCGATATCCCCACCCCCGGTCTTGACGGAATGCTGCCCGTTACGCCACAGACCGGAGGTCCACTTGTACTGCATGAAGACTCCCCCACATCCGGTGCCCCGCTCCGCGCCACTTCCCGGCTGACCTCCAGGCCGCCCCCTCCCCCGAATGGAACTCTCCACCCTCGGATGGACCGCTCACTGGTCCGAACTCTTCGATCCCCATCGCCAGGCCGGCCTGGTTCCCGCCCGGGTGGTCACCGAGGACAAACACTACTACACCGTCGTCTCCGAAACCGGTCCCCATCTCGGCCAGATCACCGGCAAACTCCATCACCGTCGACAACACCCCGGCCAGCTTCCCAAGGTCGGTGACTGGGTCGGCATCCGAATCCCCGACGCCACCGACCGCGTCTCCATCGAATGCGTCCTGCCGCGCCGGACCCAGATCACCCGCAAGATCGCCGGCCGCGAAGCCTCGGTTCAGGTCCTCGCCACCAACATCGATCTCGTCCTCGTCGTCCAGGCCCTCGGCGAACCCGTCAATGTCCGACGTCTCGAACGTTTCCTCGTCATGGTCCACGAAGGCGGCGCCCAACCCGTCGTGGTCCTCAACAAGGCCGATCTCTGTTCGGATCCCGATCCCGTCACCGCCGAAATCCGCCGCATCGCGGGCGGGCATCCCGTCCTGGTCGTCAGCGCCCGCACGGGTCGGGCTCTGCCCCGCCTCCGCGAACTCCTTGCACCCGGCACCACCGCCGTCGTACTTGGCACTTCCGGCGTCGGCAAATCCAGCCTCGTCAACCGTCTCTACGGCGAACGGGTCCAACCCACCCTCCCCGTCCGCGAATGGGACTCCAAGGGACGACACTCCACCACCGCCCGCGAACTCATCCTCCTGCCCAACGGCAGCCTCATCATCGATACCCCAGGCCTTCGCGAGTTCCACCTGTGGTCGGCCGATGACGGCCTGGATGTTGCCTTTCCCGATATCGCCGCCCTCGCCCAACAATGCCGGTTCCGCGATTGCACCCATCGGACCGAGGCCGGTTGTGCCGTCCGCCAGGCCGTCACCGACGGAACCCTCGATGCCTCCCGCCTCACCAGCTATCTCAAGCTCCGCGCCGAGATCGATACCGTCGCCGACCGTCGCCAGAATCAGGTCTGGGCCGCCAATCGTCGCCGTTCCCGATCCGGCACCCGCGCCTGGCTGCAACGGGACGATCCCGATCCCGACGATTCCTGATCGCTGGCTGAGGAAGCCCCTGCCGCTTGAGGCACGGCTTGTTTCATTTTGATACTTTTGAAAGTGTCGAAGCAATGAACCAGGTATCCAACCGTCTTCCCGTCGCAAGGCGACCCGCGGACTTCCGCGCCGCTGCCGATGTCTTCAAGGCCCTCAGCAACCCCAATCGCCTCGTCATCGTCGATGCCCTCGGTCGCGGCGAACAATGCGTCGCTGAACTCACCGCACTCGTCGGGCTCACCATGTCCACCGTCTCCTCACACCTCTCCGTCCTTCGCCATGTCGGCATCGTCAAGGACGAGCGACGTGGTTCCCAAATCAATTACTCCCTGCGTAAACCGTGCCTGTTGAACCTGTTCTGCTGCCTGGACGAATTCCAGGCCGTCGATTGCGCCTGAGCCCCACGCTTCATCCTTCCCTGCCATGAGCGAAACCCCATCCACCCCCGAACCGCCGTCCAACCCGATGGGCTTGTTCGAGCGTCAACTCACCCTCTGGGTCACCCTCTGCATCCTCGCCGGCATCGGCCTCGGCAAACTCGCCCCCAACCTCGCGCGCACCCTCGACGACATGTCCATCCGGGTGGACGGCGCACCGGTGGTCTCCATACCGATCGCCATCTGCCTCTTCTTCATGATGTACCCGATCATGGTGAAGATTGATTTCGCGGAGGTGATCCGGGCCGGGCGCAGTCCCAAGCCGGTCCTGCTGACCCTTCTGGTCAACTGGGGGATCAAACCCTTCACCATGCTGGCCATCGCCACCTTCTTTCTTGGAGACGTCTTCCGCGAATGGCTTCCCGGCACCGAGGTCGTGAAAGACGGCACGACCGTCGACCTATACCGTTCCTATATCTCGGGAGCCATCCTGCTGGGCATCGCCCCCTGCACCGCCATGGTGCTGGTCTGGAGCCATCTCGCCCGGGGCAACCAGGGGCACACCCTCGTGATGGTGGCGATCAATTCCCTCACCATGCTGTTCCTGTACGGTGCACTTGGCGGCTGGCTGCTGGGCGTCAACCGCATGCCCGTTCCCTGGCAGGCGCTGCTCCTCTCCGTGGCCATCTATGTCGCCCTGCCATTGGCCGCCGGATACGCATCGCGTCGCTGGATCCTCCGCGTGAAGGGATCCGAATGGTTCACCCAACGCTTCCTCCACATCCTCACCCCGATCTCGATCGTGGCCCTGCTGGCCACCCTGATCCTCCTTTTCAGTTTCAAGGGCGAGACGCTCCTGGCCAATCCGCTCACCATCCTGTGGATCGCCATCCCGCTCACCGTCCAGACAGTCCTGATCTTCGCCATCACCTACGCCGCAGCGCGGTTCCTCAAGTTCTCCTACGCGGACGCCGCACCCTCGGCGATGATCGGTGCCTCGAACCATTTCGAGGTGGCGATCGCCACCGCCGTGATGCTCTTCGGTCTCAGCTCCGGCGCGGCCCTTGCCACCGTGGTGGGGGTCCTCATCGAGGTCCCCCTCATGCTCCTCCTGGTGCGGGTGTGCCAGCGCACCCGCGGTTGGTTCACTTCCTGATTCCGACCTGGGACATCAACCAGGCGTATTCAAAGCCAACCTCCTTCAACCGGTCATAGCGGCCGCTCGCCCCGCCGTGACCCGCGCCCATGTTGCACTTCAACAGCAACGGCCGGTCGTCCGTCTTCAATGTCCTCAGCTTCGCCACGTACTTCGCCGGCTCCCAATACATCACTTGACTGTCGTTCAGGCTTGTCGTCACCAGCATCGCGGGATACGCCCCGCGCCGGAGATTGTCGTAGGGACTATAGGATCGCATGTAGTCGAAGGCTTCCCTCGTATTGGGATCCCCCCACTCCAGGTACTCGCCCACCGTCAACGGAAGGTCGGCATCCATCATGGTGTTCATCACATCCACGAACGGCACCGCCAGGTGGACGGCGCGGAACAGGTCCGGTCGCAGGTTCACCACCGCCCCCATCAACAGGCCCCCGGCACTTCCACCCTCGATCACCAACCGGTCCGGTGCCGAGATCCGATTCTGGATGAGCCACTCCGCGCAATCGATGAAGTCATGGAAGGTGTTCTTCTTCTTCATCAACATGCCGTCGTCGTGCCAGGCCTCCCCCAACTCGTTGCCGCCCCGGATGTGCGCGATCACATAGACCATGCCCCGATCCACCAGGGAAAGGCGCGCAATCGAGAATCCTGCATCCATCCCGATCCCATACGATCCGTAGCCGTATAGGAAACACGGTGCCGTCCCATCCAACGCCACCCCCTTCCTGTACAGTATCGAGATTGGAACCCGTACCCCGTCCCGCGCCGTCACCCAGCGCCGTTCCGTCACATGATCCGCCGGATCATATCCACCCAGGACCGGCGTCCGTTTCAACAGGCGGAGGCTTCCATCGGCCAGGTTGCAGTCATACACCCCTGGGGGCGTCGCCATGGATTGATATACCAACCGGAAAGCGGGTGACCCGATCTCCGGCGTGCCGGTAGCCCCCGCCGAGTATGCCGGTTCGGGAAATGTGACCTCGATCCAGGTGTTGCTGCGCCGGTCATGGATGCGCAACCGGGTCAATGCCTCGCGCTGTTCCTGGACCACCAGATGATCCCGGAACACCTCAACCCCCTCCACCAACACGTCCGACCGATGCGCCACCAACTCGGTCCACTGGCCCGGTTCGGACACGGGCGCTGACACCAACCTGAAATTCTTTGCGTCCCGGTTGGTCCGGATGAACAGCAGACCGTCCCGATGTTCCAGGTCGTACTTGTGCCCCTTCTCCCTCGGCAACACCTCACGGAACGATCCGTCGACGTCCGATGCCTTCAGCATCCATTGGCCCCAGGTGTCGGTGCTGTGACTCGAGCAGACCAACCACTCACGATCCTTGGTTCGGCTGATCCCCAGGCTGAACAACTCGTCCGGTTCCTCCATCAGCAACTGCGCCGGGCCCGCTCCCAGGCGCAACCGCCACAGCTGATTGCTCCGCTTCGTCACCGGATCCTCCGTCACGTAGAACACGGTGCGCCCGTCGCGCGCCCATTCAAGGCTGGTGACCCGTTCCGCCAGGGCTCCACCGGTTACACCCGTCACCAGATCCTTCACATACATTGTGTATTGCCGGAATCCCGTCGTGTCCGTGCTGTACAACAACCGGTTTCCATCATCGCTGATCTCGAATCCGCCCAACCCCAGATAGGAATGTCCTTCCGCCAACTGATTCAGATCCAGCAGAACCTCCTCCACCGATCCGTCCGCCGCATTCCCATCGGCACCCGCCACCCTGCGGCAATGGATCGCGTACTGGCGTCCCTCTTCCGTCCTTGAATAATGAACGTGGCGGCCCCGCAACAGCGGGACGGTCAGGTCGGTCTGTTGGATCCGACCCAGCATCTCGGTGTACAAACGCCCACCGAACTCCTGCTCGGCCGCCGTGCAGGATTTCAGATAGGCGTTCTCCGCCTCCAGATATCCGATCACCTCCGGATCCGACTTCTGCCGCAGCCAGAACCAGGGGTCTTCCACCCGTTCCCCATGCCACTCCACCGCATGCGTCCGACGCCCCGCCACCGGTGGCTGAAGCCGCGCACTCCCTGATTCCCCTGCTCCCACTGCTGTTCCCGGATCCGTATCGGACATCCGGGCATTGAAAAGGCTGACCGCCACCAAGACGAGCCCGATGGCAGCTCCCCACATGGCAGCCCGGCGGCGAACCCGGTTTGAACCGGAACCCCCGCCATTCATCGGAGGAATGGCTGGGGCGCGAGAATGGTATTGCTCGCCGGGCGCGGCAGCATCTTCCAGCTGGCCAGTGCACCGTCCCGGAAGGAGAGCTCGGCGCTGATGTAGATGCGGATGTTGATGTCCCGATCCAGGAACCGGTCGAGGTAGGTGGTACCATCGCGCCGGGTCACCTCCCGAAAGTTCCAGGAAAGGTAGTCATCCGTGGTGGTCCCCTCGAACAACCAGGTCGTGACCTCGCCCGAGGCATCCCCGCTCTGGAGAACCTGCGCCGGCGGGCCCCAGGCCATGTACACCGCGTCCTCACCCATCCCGACGCGAAGCTGGCCGAGATCCACGAGTGATTTGTGTTCCTCGGGCAATGCCGCATAGGCACCGGCCCGTTCGACCTTGCGCTTGGCGATCTCCTTGGGGTCCGTGTTGGACGGCGTGGCACAGCCCGACAGGAGGAAGAGGAACCCCGCAACACACCCGGGCAGAAGGAGGCGCATCAGGTTGAAAAAATGGGAAACGGGCGACATGCGGTGCACGGCAAGGGCGTATCCGACAATCCGGTTGCTGACAAGTAGGGGTCACCATATCGTCCGCACACGTATGAATTCGGCGCCTCCTTCGTCCGGCAACACCTGGTTGCTCCTGACTTTCCTCACGGTGTTTTCCTGGGGCGTCTACGGCATCCTCCTCCACAAGGGACAAACCCTCATGCAACCCGCAGGAGGCCCGCCCATCAGCCCCGCCCTGCTCCGCTACAAGGCCTTCCTCTTTGTCGGCATCGCCTACTTCCTCGTGGCCGTCCTTGCCCCGCTCGCCGTCCTCGCCTCCCAGAAGCAAGCCTTCACCGGATATACTTCCTCGGGCGCCATCTGGTCGCTCATCGCCGGCATTGCCGGAGCCATCGGAGCCTTCGGCGTCCTGCTCGCCTTTGCCCAGGGCGGCAAACCGCCCGCCGTCATGTCCATCGTGTTTGCCGGCGCCCCATTGGTGAATGCCCTCATCGGTTCCATCCTTCATCCCCCCGCCAAGGGCCTCGGGTCGGTCGATCCCCGTTTCTGGATCGGCATTGTCCTCGCCGTCTCTGGCGGTTTCCTCGTGGCCAAGTTCAATCCCGGCAGCCCGGCCCCCGCCAAACCCGCCGCTGTTGCCGCCGCCAACCCGGCCCGGTCCTGATCCCGTGTCTTCCGTCTCTTCCGTCACCCGCGATGCCAGTGCCCTGGCCAGCGTCCGGGGACTTCTGGTGGAACTCCGGGACCGCAACCCCTTCTACCGGCACAAGCTCTCGTCGATCACCGCGCCGCCGATGCCGGCTTCCCTGGCGGATTTCGCGGTGCGCTTCCCGTTCACCACCAAGTCCGAACTGGTCGCCGATCAGGCTGCCCATCCGCCTTATGGCACCGCCCGATCCGAACCGTTGCCCCGGTTCACCCGATGCCATCAGACCAGTGGAACGACCGGGGCGCCGTTGCGGTGGCTGGACACGCCGGAATCGTGGGCGGCAATGACGGACGATTGGGTCGATGTGTTCCGCCGCGCCGGGCTCCACTCCTCCGACCGGGTGCTCATGGCCTTCAGTTTCGGGCCATTCCTCGGATTCTGGCTGGCGTTTGAAGCTTCCCTGCGACTGGGCGCCATGACCATTCCCGGCGGTGGAATGAACACCGCCCTCCGCGCCCGGGTCCTCGCCGAGAACGGCTGCACCGTGCTTTGTTGCACCCCCACCTACGCCCTCCATCTGGCAGAAACCCTCCAGGCGTCCCCTGCCGCCGCGGCCGTCTCCTCCATCCGACTCATCGTCGTCGCCGGTGAACCCGGTGGCAGCCTCCCCGCCACCCGCGCCCGCCTCTCCGCCGCCTGGCCCAACGCCCGCATCTTCGATCATCACGGCATGACCGAGGTCGGCCCCGTCACCCACGAAGACCCCGATCAACCCGGCAACCTCATCGTCATCGAACGTTCGTTCTATGCCGAGGTCGTGAACCCGGCCACCGGCATCCCCGTGAACCCCGGCGAATCCGGCGAACTCATCCTCACCACCCTCCGCCGCCGCGCCTGTCCCCTCCTTCGCTACCGGACCGGCGACCTCGTCCGCGGCGCCTATACCCCGTCCGGATTCACCCTGTTCGGCGGGATCCTCGGCCGTGTCGATGACATGATCGTCATCCGTGGCGTCAACATCTACCCATCCGCCATCGAGGAGATCATCCGGGCCTTTCCCGAGATCGCCGAGTTCCGCGTGACCCAGGATTGCCGCAACGCCCTCCCCGAACTCCGGATCGAGATCGAGGCGGAATCCCACGTCGCGACGGCCCTCGCCCAGCGCTTCCTTGCCGATCTTGCGCTCCGCATCCCCGTCTCCGCCATGCCCGCCGGGTCACTGCCCCGATTCGACCTCAAGGCCCGACGCTGGCATCGACTCGGGGACTGATCCCCGACCCGCCCCACGGACATTCCTCCAAAAAAACACCTTTCCCCGAAACCCAACCAACCCCACATTCGCGCGTCTTTTCTATGGACGTAAAGCTCCCCAAAATCGCCGACGGCACCGAGGGCGTCGTGGTCAGCATCATGGTTCAGCCCGGTGACACCGTTCAGGCGGGTCAAGCCCTCCTGGAGGTGGACGCCGGCAAGGCCGTCGCCCCGGTGGCATCGACCGCCGCCGGCAAGGTCACCGCCATCCATGTCAAGGAAGGTGACAAGGTCACGGTCGGAATGACCCTGATCAGCCTGGAACCTGTCGCCGGCTCGCCGGCCCCAGCCGGTTCTACCGCGCCCGCCGCCCCGAAAGCCGCTGCCACCAACCGTCGCCCAGCCGCTGTACTGGAGGACGACGACGATGACGCCCCGGTTGAGGACGTCGGCGAGGAAGGCCCGATCCCCGCAGCGTCCCCCTACGTCCGCAAGGTCGCCCGAGACCTCGGCATCCAGCTCTCCCGGGTCCGCGGGTCCGCCAGTGGCGGCCGGGTGACCATCGAAGATCTCGGTCGCCATATCGCACGCCTCGAAAGGCGTGTCGCCCGCGCCGGCCAGTACGCCGAGGAACCCAAGGGCCTGGTGTTCGAGCCGGTGAACGTCGATTTCGCCCAGTTCGGACCCGTCACCAGCGAAGTCCTTTCCCCCCTTCGCAAGGTCATCGCGGCGCGCATGGTCGAAAACAAGGTCTCCCTGCCGCACGTCTACCAGTTCGATGACGTCGACATGTCCCGCATCGAGTCGCTTCGGGCCGCCCACAAGGCCGCCTACGAGAAGGCCGGCGCCAAGCTCTCGCCCACCCCGTTCATCATCAAGGGCCTCGTGGCCGCCCTGAAGAAACATCCCCGCTTCAACAGCAGCCTCAACGAGGTCACCCAGACCCTCTTCCTCAAGCAGTACTTCCACATCGGCATCGCCGTCGACACCGATGCCGGACTGGTCGTCCCCGTCATCCGGGATGCCGACCGCAAATCCCTCCTGGAGATCGCCGTTGAACTCGGTGGGATCGCCGAGAAGGCTCGGGACCGGAAACTGACCGCGGCCGACATGTCCGGAGGCTCATTCACCATCTCCAATCAGGGCGCCATCGGCGGGGGCCATTTCACCCCCATCATCAACAAGCCCGAAGTCGCCATCCTCGGCCTCGGCAAGACCTCCCGGAAACCGGTCGTCACCGACAAGGGGATCGAAGCCCGTCCCCTGATGCCCATCACCGTCAGCTATGACCATCGGTTGATCGACGGCGGTGCCGCAGCCCGGTTCACCGTGGATCTCGTCAAGGCGCTCGCCGAGTTCCCCGAGGCCGACGTCCAACTCTGAATCCCCTTCCCATCATGGAAACTATCGAGACCGACATCGTCGTCGTGGGTGCCGGCCCCGGCGGATATGCTGCCGCCTTCTACGCTGCTGACCTCGGCAAGAAGGTCATCCTGGTTGAACGGGATTCCCGCCTCGGCGGCGTCTGCATGAATCGCGGTTGCATCCCCTCCAAGGCGCTCCTCAACGCCGCCCATGTCATCGATGCCGCCCGCGAATCCGCCCATCGCGGCATCTTCCTCGGCGAACCCCGCATCGAGGTCGACAAGTTGCGCGCCTGGAAGGAATCCATCCTCGCCAAACTCGCCCAGGGCATCGCCGGCCTCGCCCGCATGCGCAATGTCACCGTCATCCACGGCAAGGGTCTGTTCGAGGACTCCAACACCCTCCGCGTCGAGACCCCCGAAGGCCAACAGTACATCCGGTTCGACAAGGCCATCGTCGCTGTCGGTTCACGCCCCGCCCTGCCCAAGGCCTTCGACCTCGGCAACCCCCGCGTGATGACCTCCACCGAGGCCCTCGAAGTCCCCGACATCCCCGGGAGCCTCCTCGTCATCGGCGGCGGTTACATCGGCATGGAACTCGGCACCGTCTATGCCGCTCTCGGCTCCAAGGTCACCGTCATCGAGGCCATGGACGCCATCCTCGCCGGGGCCGATGCCGACCTGGTCCGACCCGTCGCGGCCTATGCCCGCAAGGCCTTCCAGGAAGTCCGGCTCAAGGGCAAGGTGCTCCGCATGGCCACCGCCGGAAAACAGATCAAGGTCACCTCCGAGAACGAGGGCAAGACCGTCGAGGAACTCTACGACCGCGTCCTCGTCTCCGTCGGCCGGGTTCCCAATGGCGAAGACCTCGGGCTCGCCAACACCCAGGTGCAGCTCGACGAAAAAGGCTTCATCAAGGTCGATGAACGGATGCAGTCCACCGATCCGAACATCTACGCCATCGGTGACATCGCCGGCGGAATCCTCCTCGCCCACAAGGCCTCCAAGGAAGCCCGCATCGCCGTCGGCAACCTCGCTGGCGAAGGGCATTCCGTGAACCGCGATTACGCCATCCCCGCCGTCGTCTTCACCGATCCCGAAGTCGCCTGGGTCGGACTCACCGAGAATGAGGCCCGTCAGAAGGGCATCGCCATCGAGGTCGCCAAGTTCCCCTGGGGCGCCTCCGGTCGCGCCCTCACCTACGACCGCACCGACGGCCTCACCAAACTCATCCTCGAACCCGGCACCCATCGCGTCCTCGGCGTTGGCATCGTCGGCCATGGCGCCGGCGAACTCATCGGCGAAGGCACCGTCGCCGTCGAGATGGGCGCCACCGCCGAAGACCTCGCCTCCATCGTCCATCCCCATCCCACCCTCTCGGAAACGGTCATGGAAGCCGCCGAAGCCTTCTTCGGGCATGCGACCCATGTCTTTGCCCGAAAGCGCGACGCCCATTGAGGCCCGTCCCGACTTCCCTTCCCCATGCTGCTGGTCATCGATAATTACGACTCCTTCACCTTCAACCTCGTCCAGTACCTGGGAGAACTGGGAGTCGAACTCGAGGTCCATCGCAATGATCAGATCACAGTGGAGGAAGCCCTCGCGCTGAATCCCGAACGTCTCCTGGTCTCCCCCGGCCCCTGCTCACCCCGCGAGGCCGGCCTCTCCAATGACCTCATCCGGACCTTCGGCGAACGCGGCATCCCCATCCTCGGCGTCTGTCTTGGGCACCAGTGCATCGCCCATACCTTCGGCGCCCAGGTGGTCGTCAATTACCGCATGATGCACGGCAAGGTCTCCCCCATCCACCACAACGGACGGGACCTTTTTCAGGGCCTCCCCAATCCGTTCCAGGCCACCCGCTATCATTCCCTCGTCGCCCGACGCGATTCCATCCCGGACATCCTCGAGATCACCGCCTGGACCGCCGAAGATGAAATCATGGGTCTGCGGCATCGCACCCTTCCCATCCACGGCGTCCAGTTCCATCCCGAAAGCATCCTGTCCGAACATGGACAGGATCTGCTCCGGAATTTCCTGGCCATGCCTTCCGCCCGCTGACGGGGCCCGGCTCCCGACATGCGCCCCGCCCCGCTCGCCGTCATCTTCTTCACCGTATTCGTCGATCTGGTCGGATTCGGGCTGGTCCTGCCCCTGCTCCCCAATTACAGCCGGTCCTTCGGCGCCACCGCCTTCATGGCCGGTTGCATCATGGCGTCCTACTCCCTGATGCAATTCCTCTTCGCCCCGGCCTGGGGCGCCCTTTCCGACCGCATCGGACGCCGCCCCATCCTTCTGGTCAGCACCGCCGTCGCCTCCCTCTCCTACGCCACCTTCGCCTACGGCTCGACCCTCTCCGGCAACTCCGCCCTCCTCGTCATCGTCCTGTCCCGCATGATCGCCGGCATCTGCGGCGCCAACATCACCGTCGCCCAGGCCTACATCGCCGACATCACCCCGCCCGAAGACCGTTCCCGACGAATGGGGCTCATCGGGATGGCGTTCGGCCTCGGATTCATCGTCGGTCCCGCCCTCGCCGTCGGCGCCCAGATGGTCGTCGAATGGGCCGGTGGAGGAACCCGCGCCGTCGCCTCAGCCCCTGGCTGGCTGGCCGCCGGGCTCTGCGCCGCCAATTTCATCTCCGCCTTCCTCCGCCTCCCGGAGAGCTGGAAACCGGGCTCGACCCCACCGCCCCACCGCCCCCGCTGGCAACGGGTCACCACCACCTTTTCCAGGCCCACCATCGGCTTCCTCGTCCTGACCTTCTTCCTCGCCACGTTCGGTTTCACCTGCTTCGAAAGCACCCTCGGCATCCTCATCCAGATGAACTTCGGCATCACCGATGCCGCCGCCGCCCGCACCAACAGCCTCCTCTTCTGCTACGCCGGCCTTGTCGGTGCCCTCGTGCAGGCCGGACCCATCGGGCGCCTCCTCAAGTCCTTCGGCGAAGCCCGGCTCATCGCCGCCAGTCTCCTGCTCTTCGGCCTTTCCCTCCTGCCCATCCCCTTCATCCACGGCTCCTCCCACCTCGCCTGGTCCGCCTTCCTCCAGCCCGCTGGCCTGCCCTGGATCGCCCTCTTCCTCGCCGTCGGGGGTCTCGCCCTCGGCTCCGGCATCACCCGCCCACCTCTCTTCGGCCTCATCTCACGCCTCACCACGCCCAATGAACAGGGCGCCACCCTCGGCATCGTCCAGAGCGCCGGCGCCCTGGCCCGCGTCTTCGGCCCACCCACCGCCGGTTACCTCTTCGATCTCCATCCCTCCTACCCCTATCTCTCCTGCGGAATCCTCGCCATCGGCACCGGCCTCCTCGCCTGGCAACGCCTCGTCCCGCCGTCATC
>CAZDYB010000044.1:0-15117 GCA_964509045.1 uncultured Akkermansia sp. | reverse complement strand
TTCATTGACCGTAGAGGAGGTGATGTGCATGACGTAGCCGGAAGGGAACTCAGCGATGAGCTGGATGATCTCGGCGACATCACGCTGGTACTTGGTCTCCTGCTCGGGCTTGCGGCCGTCCTTGCGGAGATCGGTATTGAACTTCCTGGAGCCGACGGCGGCGACCCGTACCGGGAACTCCGGCTTGCCCGTGGCCAGCATGTACGGATGCAGCTTGTGCGGGAAAAGGTCGCCCAACAGTCCCGAGCAGTACGGGTAATACTTGCGCCAACGGAAATAGTGGTCGGCATCGAACGGTCGGCGGGACTTGATCTGGTCGCCCATCCACATGGCCCAGTTGATGTCCTCGGGCGAGGCCCACTTCTGGATCGTGTAATTCCATTCGCCCCACGGATTGTTCCGCATGTAGCTGCCCTGAAGCATGGTGATCGGGCCGATCTTGCCGGCCCGGATCCACTCGGCAGCCTTGTGCCACTTGAGATCCGAACAGCCCTGCGACCCGACATTGAGGATCTTGCCGGTGCTCTTGACGGTGTCATAGAGCTCGAAGGCCTCGCCGAGATAGCGGGTCATCGGCTTCTCGACGTAGACGTGCTTGCCGGACTCCATGGCGGCCTTCGAGATCCGGGTGTGCCAATGATCGACCGTCGCGCAGTAGATGACATCGATATCTTTCCGTTCCAACATCTTGCGATAGTCCTCGTACCCTTGGACATCTCCCTGGGTCTTGTCCTTGATGCGCTTGACGTTGGCGGCGACGCGGGTCTTGGAAACATCGCAGACGGCGGCGAGGGCGACGTTGTTTTCCTGATAGTGCTCCAGATTGAGCCCGACGTGGGCTCCAGAGCCCTGGCCGCCGACGCCGACAAACCCGAGGACCAAGCGTTCATTGGCGCCGGTGACGTTGGCGGAGGGGGCCTGATTCTGTCCGTAGACCGGAGTCTTGAGGCTGCCGGCAGCCGCGAGGACCGTCGCAGCGGCGGTGGAGCGTTTGAGGAACTGGCGGCGAGACGAGGCTGCCGCCCGGGAAGACAGAGGATTTGATGGGGACATGGTATGACTTGAAACGGAGTTCCGGTGGATGCCCGCAGGCTATCGGGTCAATCGGCCCGGTCAACGCGGGAATCCAAGGGTGAAACGACCCGACGTTCGCGCGGACCGGGGACATTCATCCGGGTTGCCTGTCCCCGGTGCGGGCCCATGCTGGGCGGGTGATCTGGATATCGCGGATGCAGGGTTTGGATTGGATCGATGAAAGACTGGAGCCGAGGCATGGGTTCAGCGCAGCGAAACTGGCTTTCGAGGGCTCTTCTCCCCGGTGCCTGTGAGACTTCGCCATTCGGATCCATCCGTGCCGGTGCAACGCCGATCGACCTGGCAGGTGGCGGTGCGGGTGTTCGGCTATCTCAGGCCCTACCCCGGCATGGCGGCCGCGACCATGGCCTGTGCGGTCGTCGCCCAGGTGGCATCGTTCGCCTATCCCAAGCTGACCCAGTACGTGATCGACGAGGTCCTCACCGGGCGTCGGGCTGATCGCCTCGGGTGGGTGGTGGCGGGCCTGCTGGGGGCATATCTGTTGCGGGATGTACTCAACAGCATCCGCATCCGGGTAAACAACGCATTTGAACAGGCGGTGATCCTGGACCTGAGACGGGAGGTCTATGGCCGGATGCAACGGTTGCCGGTTCGTTGGTTTGACTCGAGGGCGACGGGCGATCTCATGACCCGGGTCACCGAGGATGTGAATGCGGTTGAGAGGCTGTTGATCGATGGGGCCGAACAGGGGGTGGTGGCGGTATTGGGAATCCTGGGAGTCCTGGTGTTCCTGTTTGCCATGAATCCCTTGCTGGCGGCAGTGGCGATGATCCCGATTCCCGTACTGGTGGGGGGCGCCCTCTGGTACACCGTCACTGCCGGCGAACGGTATCGGGAGCGGTCCAGAGCCAGCAGTGCGATGAATGCCCTGCTTATGGACAACCTACAGGGAGTCCGACAGATCAAGGCGTTTGGCCGGGAGGAGCACGAAGACAGTCGGTTCCATGACCGGGCGGACGCCCTCCGGTTGGGCACACTGCGGGTGATGCGAGCCTGGGCTTGGTACAATCCCTTGATGTCCTTTGCGGCGGCGGCGGGCACGGTGCTGGTGTTGTGGGTCGGAGGAAGGCAAGTCCTGGCCGGGACCATGACTGCGGGTGAGTTGGTGGGATTCCTCCTGTTCCTCGGAATGTTTTACCAACCGATCGGACAACTTCACGGACTGAACCAGATGGCCCAATCGGCCCGTGCGGCAGGAGAGCGGGTCTTCGACATCCTGGATTCGGAACCAGAACCCCTGCGGAGCGGTGGGCGGGAAGAGCGGGTGGGAGAGGCCTCTGGCAAGCTGTGGCGTGCCCGGGGAGAGGTCGAGTACGAAGCGGTGGAAGCTGGGTATGGGGACGGTCGCCGGGTGTTGGCTGGGGTCTCGCTTCGGGTTCGCCCCGGGGAGATCGTGGCTTTGGTGGGGCCCACGGGGGCGGGGAAGACAACCTTGGTGAATCTGCTGCCGCGCTTCCAGGAAGTGGAGGCCGGGCGGATCCTGTTGGATGGGCGGGACATCCGGGACATGCCTCTGGAGGATCTTCGCAGGCAGGTCTCCGTGGTGAGCCAGGAGCCGTTCCTTTTCAACGGAACCTTGAGGGAAAACCTGATGTATGGGCGGTTGGATGCCACGGAACTGGACCTGGAAGGAGCGATCCGGGCCGCGGGATGCGAGGGATTCATCGGGCGATTGCCGGAAGGCCTGGAGACACGGGTAGGGGAGCGGGGAGTAAAACTGAGTGTGGGGGAGAAACAGAGGGTGAGCATAGCGCGGGCCCTGCTGAAGGACTCACCAATCCTCATTCTGGATGAGGCCACCGCCAGTGTGGACACGGAGACCGAGCGGGCAATCCAGGAAGCGTTGGACCGACTGATGAAGGATCGCACGAGCTTCGTGATCGCCCACCGGCTCAGCACGGTGCGGGATGCGGATCAGATCCTGGTGTTGCAGGGGGGAAAGGTGATCCAGAGGGGACGACATGGGGATCTGGTGGAGACCGGGGGTCTGTATGCCCGACTGATTCGGGCCCAATGGGCTGCGGAAGAGGCAGGTGTGGATTGATGTGGTGGATTTCCTGTGAGTAACCTTTTCGCGGAAGATTGCTGATTAGAAGGATTTCGGTTTGACACTCATCCGTGGGATCCATACAAAACGCGAGCCATCCATCGATTGGATTCGAGCAAGCCGAAGTAGCAAAACGCCAATCTCGTATGAAGAAGCTTCTCAAGTCAGCCAGCCTTATCACGGCGGGTGCCGCCATCACTACCGTCGCCGCCTTTGCCGCGGAAGGGGGTTCCAAGATCTACACTCTGACGGCTGGTCTTCGTGGCTTCTACGATGACAACATCTTCACCCGCAACGAGGCAACGAGCCCCGCTGGCGGAGTGGAAGATGCCTTCGGGTTTGAGATCACGCCGGGTATCCGATTCAACATCCCGTTGGAGCAGACCACGATCTCCTTCGGTTACACCTACGGCCTTCGTTATTTCCAGGATCGCCCCGGCAAGGACTACGACCAGTTCCATCTGGCCGACATCTCCCTCAACCACCGCTTCAGTGAGCGTTATCAGGTTTCCGTGTTCGATAGCTTCTCAGCGGCACAGGAACCCGAGCAGGTCGCGCCGGTCGGTGCCGGTGGGACTCCGATCAGCCAGATGTTCCGTGCCGAGGGCACCAACATCCGCAATACAGCGGGTATTGATTTCACCGCGGTCATCAGCCCGCTCTGGAGCGTGGTGCTCGGGTATCGGAATGGTTACTTTGACTACAGCTTCGACCAGTTCGCCAATGTGCTGAACCGGATGGAGCATTTGCCGTCGATCGGTGTCCGGTATCAGGCCACAGCCAAGACGGTGACGTCGTTGAATTACCAGTACGGTGACATCAACTACGACGACGCTTCCTATCGCGACAACACCTCGCATTATGTGTTTGCGGGGGTTGACCACTCATTCAGTCAGCGCTTGGTCGGGAGTCTCCGGGCCGGTGCACAGTTTGTCGAGTGGGGCAACGCCTTGGCTGGAACCCGCAACGATGCTGTCAATCCTTACATCGATGCGAACATGACCTACGCCTACTCCGAGGGCAGCTCGGTCCAGTTGGGTGTCCGGCATGGTCGTAATGCCACCGATCTGGATGACGTCCAGAACCTGACCCAATCGGTTCTCGATCAGCAGTCCACCCTGGTCTACGGCTCGATCAAGCACCAGATCACCGGAAAGCTCCGCGGATCCTTGATCGGTCAATACCAGAACTCCGAGTTCATCGGGGTGACCAAGAACAACGCCTTCGATGGATCGGGCGAGGATTACTTCTCGATCGGTCTGATGTTCAACTACGCGATCAATCCGTATCTGTCTGCTGAGGCGGCCTACTACTACGACCGGTTGAGCTCGGACGTCGCCCTTCGCGAATACGATCGTAACCGCGTTTTCTTTGGCATTCGCGCCACATACTGATCCGGGGCGAAATTCTCTCGACTCTCGACGGGAGGCTGGAATCCATTTCAGCCTCCCTTTTTTTGTAACGAATGGAAGCGTCCAACACCATCTCGCCGACAGCCTCGGCAACCGACTCCAAGCTGCACTTTCTGGACTACTGGAGGATCATCCGCCTGCGCAAGGCGATCATCCTGACGGTATTCTTCCTGGTGGTGGCAACGGTGGCGGTCGTGACCTATTTCCTGACCCCGATGTACGCGAGTACGACGGGCATGAAGGTGGACAAGGATACGCCGGACGTGACGGCGTTCATGGGTTTTGGGATGCAGCAGCAGCAGTTTGATCCGTACTTTTTCAACACCGAGTTTGAAGTGTTGAAGTCCCGGGAGATTCTCGAACGGGTCATTCGAAACCTGAAGCTGGACGCTGTCTTTGCGAAGCGCTTGAAGTTGCCTGAACTTCCGGTTCAGCAAGCCTACGACCTGCTGTCGCGCAACATTGAGGTCAAGCAGCGGAAGAACACGTCGATCATCGAGATCACCGCCTTTGATCCGGAGAAGGAACTGGCACGGAACATCGCTGATGAAGTGGCGGAAGTTTACGAGGGATACCGCGAAGAGTTGCGGGCGAAACGGCTCACCCGCGGGTTGACCACCCTTTCAAATCAGTTGGCGCAACTTGACACGAAGGTGTTGGCGGCGACCGAGGTGGTTGACAAGCGTCGAGAAGACAGCGGGCTGTCCGATCTTGCGTCAGAAACGCCGGCATTTGTGAATCTAAGCATCCAGACCATGCAGCGGCTGGACGCGGCGAAGACGGATCTGCGGACCCAGTCTTCCGGCATGGAACAGTTGGTTGCCAAGATGAAGTCCAAGTCCGGCAATGAACTGCGGGACTTCCTGGCTTCTGCAGCTCCAACACCGGAACTGACTTCGTTGTTGGGAAGCTTCAATCAAGCGGAGCAACGGCGGATCACCTTGTTGAGTGAGGTTGGTCCGGCGCATCCGGACGTGAAGCGGGTGGAGAGTCTTCTGGCCAAGATCAACGAACAGCTGGACCAACAGGTGGCGGGCATCACGGCGAGCCTCGAAACCCAGCTCGACGCCAAGCGCAAGCAGATCGCGGACATCGAACGGCAGGCAGAGGAGATCAATGCCAAGATTGTTGCGGACTCAAGAAAGGCGGCTCCCTACGCCCAGGCCAAGCGCGATCTGGAGACGGCTTTGCGCACTCGCGAAGCGATGCAGATGGAGCTGAACCAGCAGTACATCAATGCGCAGATTTCCAAGGAATCCTCCGTGCAGGTCATCGACAAGGCCCGCATGGGATTGAATCCGGTCAAGCCGGCAAAGACGCTCTTCATCTCAGCGGGTGCGGTGGCGGGCCTGTTGCTGGGATTCCTCCTGGCGTTCTTCATCGAGTACCTCGACACCAGCGTTAAGACGATTGATGACGTGGAGCAGGCGCTGGGAGCGCCGGTTCTGGGGGTCATTCCGCAGAACGTTGGCGCCCTCATCCGGGAGGGGCCTGACAGTCCCCACGCCGAGGCCTACCGCGTGTTGCGCACCAATATCCTGTTCTCACGCAAGGATCCGAATCAGCGGACCATGACGGTGGTGTCCGGCGGTGCCGGCGAGGGCAAGTCGACCACGATCTTCAATCTGGCGACCATCTTTGCGCAGCAGGGCAGCCGGGTGTTGATCGTGGACTCGGACCTTCGCCGTCCCAGCCTGCACAAGATCCTGAACGTGTCGAATGCGGTGGGTCTGACGAACTATCTGCTGCGGCAGATGAAGCTGGAGGAAGTGGTTCAGACGACGCCTCAGGCGGGGTTGGATTTCCTGCCCTCCGGCAAGTTGCCCAGCAGCTCGGTCGGCATTCTGAACTCCCAACAGATGAAGGAGTTCATCGAAGAGGTGAAGAGCCGGTACGATTTCGTGTTCTTCGACTCACCCCCGATCATGGGTGTGTCCGACGCCTCGATCCTGGCCAGTGAGGTCGACATGGCGGTGTTGGTGGTGCAGTACCGGAAGTACCCTCAGCAGATGACCCTTCGGGCCAAGCAGATGGTGGAGAAGATTGGTGGCAAGGACTGCCTGCTGGGTGTGGTGTTGAACAACATCAACATCTCGCAGGACAGCTACTACTACTACTACAGCGGCTACTACTACGACTACTACTCGAAGAACGACGAGTCGAAGACCGACGAGGAGAAGGGTTCCGGCAAGAAGGGGCGAAAGTCGGGCAAGGATGGCGAGTCCGCTTCTGCGGCCGAGGTGAAGCCGAAGTATTGAACTGAAATCCAAACTGACTGACAAATGACACGTATGAAGTCTTGGATCTCCTCTGCCTTGCTTGGATTGCTCACCTCGCTGCTGTTTCTCGGGTGTGCCCAAGGGCCACAGGTGCGGGCTCAGGAGACCAACAAAACCGGTGAGTTGGCTCCAAGCAATGACTTGCTGAATGTCGGGGATCGGGTCCGGGTGATCTTCACGGATATTCCGAATCCTCCCGTCCTCCCCGAGATGCTGATTCCAGAGAACGGAGAGTTGACCCTGCACTTGAACCATAAGTTCGTGTTCAAGGGAAAGCGGCGGAACGAGCTCGAGCAGGAGATCCGGGATTTCTACATCGACAATGGGATCTATCGGGTCATCAACGTCACCATCGAGGTCCCGGCCCGTCCGATCACGGTCGGAGGCGAAGTCCGCATCCCAAACACTTACGGACATCAGGGCCAATTGACGATTCTCAAGGCCATCGACATGGCTGGCGGATTCACCGAGTTCGCCAACAGGCGCAACGTGAGGGTCATCCGCAGCGGCAAGACCATCAAGGTCAACTGCAAGAAGGCTTTGGATGACCCGGAGAAGTTCGACATCCCCATCTATCCCGGCGACAAGATCCAGGGTTCCCGGGGGATATTCTGAGGCTCGGGGTTCTTGGCCGGTGCGCCATGGTTGAACTCACGGTATTGAATGGGCCTGAGCCGGGGCGTTTGCTCCGGCTCGTTCGTTTTCCGATCCGGGTAGGACGTCGATGCGAAGGTGAAGGACGTCTGGTTGGACCCGGTGTCTGGGATCATCACTTCGATGTCATCCGCGAGGAGTCGGGTCGATTTGGGGTGGTGGTTGCGCCGGGAGCCCGGGTGGCGATCGATGGCGAGTTCATCGAGCGCGCGCCATTGAGGAACGGCGGGATCCTGGAGGCGGGCGGTTTGCGGCTGAGATTTGCCTTGGGTGTCGCGCCGCAGCGGTCGCTGGACATCCGCGAGAGTGCGGTATGGATTGGTGCGGGTTTCCTTCTGGCTTTTGAGGCGTGGTTGGTAGTCTGGGTGGGGCTGTAGGCTGGCTGGTCAGGCGGCGGGTTCCGGGATCCGCAGCACCCTGCCTCGCTGGCTGACGGTGTGGGCGGGATCCAGTTCGGCATTGACGATCCGGATCCATTCCCGGCTGAGCACGTGGTAGGAACAATGGGTTGCTGCGATACCGGGCAACATGGTGGCCTCGGCGAGTTGGGTTGGGTCTGTCACCAGGGAACGGATCCGTTCGGCCAATCGTCCCGGGTATTGAAGATCCACCTCGCCCTCGTACGGAACCAGCATTCCGGGCGGGAGCAGCAATTCGGCTTCGCCCACCTTGCTGGCGAGGATGAAGCGGCTGGCGGCCATGTACTCGGGCAACTTGCCCGTGGTCCGCACCTGCCCGGGCAGATTGTTGGTCTGGGTCGACAGCGCGACGTCAAAGATCCGCAGAAAGACTGGCACTTCGGCGTAGGGGATCCGTCCGGTGAAGACGATCCTATCCAGAACGCCCAGTCGTTGGGCCTCGGACTTGAGCCAATCCAATCCCGATCCATCGCCGATGACCAGGGCAGTCACCGGAACATCCGCCAGCAGGGGCAAGGCCTGGACGAGATCCCAGCCGTAACAGAGCCGAAGCCGTGGGCTCCAGACCAGCGAGCCGAGCAGTCCCACCACGAAACGCCCGTCGAGACCCAAACGCTGGCGTAGATTCGTGACGGCCTGGGGATCGACCTGTTGGGCCGGTGAATAGCCGTCCCGAAGCAGGACGGAAGGGTAGCCGCGTTGGGTGAGGTAATTGCGATGCCGCGTTCCGCGGACAACGATCCGTGAAGCCTGGCGCCAGGCGAAACGCTCCGTCGCCCAGAGCAAGGGGAGACGCCAACCTGCGCCGACGCCCGATCTGCGGGCCATCTCGAAGACGACGTCCCCGGTGTCGAGGAGATAGGGAACTCCGCCGTTGAGGCGGCGCCAGGCCATCAGGGGAGCTCCTGGCATGGCGGTGTTGAGCACGTAGACGAGATCAGGCGGATGCTGATCAAGATCTGCGGACCAGGCACGGGCAGTCTGGCGGCGGTTGGCGGTCCGATACAGAAGGCGGACACACCCGGCCGGGGTGGCCTGCACCAGGCCACGGGCGCGGATGGCCTCAATGCTGTCGGGCCCGCCATGAACCAGGAACGTGATCCGGGGAAGGCTCATGGTTTGCCCCGTAGATGGGCGATTTCCTGATAGATGCGGAAGACTTCGTCGGCGTTGTGGTCCCAGGAGGTTTCCATGATGGATTCGCGCCCCTTGATGGCGAGTTGACGGGAGAGGTTGGGCTCATCGCGAAGCCGCTGGAGTTGGGCGGTGATGGATCGGCAGTCTTCAGGGTCGCAAAGGAGACCATTCTCGCCGTCCCGGACCAGTTCGGCGATTCCGATGGAACTGCCGACAATCACCGGAATCCCGGACGCCATGGCCTCGCTCCCAACCATGCCGAACGGGTCGTAGTCGCTGGGATAAACAAAGACGTCGACGGCGCGAAAGGCGATTTCCGGGTGGGATTCGTATCCCCAGAACTGGATGCGGTCGAAGACACCGGCAGTGATTGCCTGAGCCTTGTAGGGCTCGGGATTGGAGCGGGAGATGACGAGAAGGTGGGCGTCGGGAAAGAGGGAGAGTTGTTCGATGACCTGACGGAGGCCCTTGACGGCTTCGCCCATGAACAACCAGAGCCATCGATCCGGGGGCAACTTGAAGTAGGCCCTGAGGGCTGCGCGCTCCTCGGGAGAGGCGACCGGGCGGAACTGCTCGGTGTTGGTGCCGTGATGGAGTATGGCAACGTGCCGGTTCCAGCCGTACTCATCGCGGATCTCACGGGCCAGACTGCGGGAGATGGCGATCAGGTGGGTGGCCCTCTGCTGGCGGTAGAAGGCGCGTTCCAGAGGGGTGACCAGACGGATGAACCAGCGGGCGGTGGGACGGGTGACGGCGAGCGAGCGGGATCGGGCGGCGTTGCAGATGTGGCCGGTGATGACGTCGGCCCTCCAGCAGGTGAGTCCCTGGGCGTGAATGACATCGGGATTCTCGCGGCGCACCGCGTGTTCTGCGGCGGGGATGAAGGAGGCGACGGTGGTGACGACATTGAAGCGCCAGGCGGGGACCCGGACCCAACGGACGTTGGAGAGGTTGGGAGCGTTGAAGGTGTTGGAAACGACGACGAATTCGCAGCGATTGGCGAGTCGACGGGCGAGTTCGACGCCATATCGGCCCTGGCCGAAATTGGCATCGAAGTCATGGATGACGAAAGCGACCTTCATGCGTGGGGGGGAGGCTGGCCTGAAGCCGGCGGGACCTTGGTGGAGAGGTTGGGATGGGAGGAGGGGACGAGGCAATGCTGGCGATGCTTGAGTGCGGAAGGGGAAGCGGTTAGAACCGTCGTCACCTCACTATGACTCCCAGCCGCGCGTCCTATCTCGCTCAGCAGACCCTTGGCATCATCATGGGCGGTGGCCAGGGAACCCGACTGTTCCCGCTGACCCGCGAACGATCCAAGCCGGCCACACCCCTGGCGGGAAAGTATCGACTGGTCGATATCCCGATCTCGAACTGCATCAACTCCGGGATCACCCGGATGTACCTGTTGACCCAGTTCAACTCGGCGTCGTTGCACCGGCACATGTCGCAGAGCTTCAAGTTCGACCATTTCAACGGGGGCTTTGTCGAGATCCTGGCTGCGGAACAGACCTTCTCGAACACCTCCTGGTATCAGGGCACGGCGGATGCCGTGCGGAAGAACCTGATGCACTTCAAGAACAACGATTTCACCTATGCGTTGATCCTGTCGGGCGACCAGCTTTACCAGATGGACTTCCGGGAGATCGTCCAGGCCCACATGGAGAAGTCGGCCGACCTCACCATCGCAACCCTCCCGGTCCCGGTGCAGGAAGCCACCTCGTTGGGCATCCTGCAGATGAACGGAGAGAACCGGATCACGCGATTCGAGGAGAAGCCGAAGGAACCGGCCCTGTTGGAATCCCTGCGGTTGGACCGTGAACAGTACGGGCCATTGGGGATCGAGCGGGATGAGGACCTCTATCTGGCCTCCATGGGTATCTACGTCTTCAATCGGGACGTCCTCTTCGAACTCCTCAACAACAACCTCACCGATTTCGGCAAACACATCATCCCGGGCGCGATCAACAGTCACCGCGTGTTTTCCTATGTCTTTCAGGGCTATTGGGAGGACATCGGGACCATCCGGAGTTTCTTCGAGGCCAACCTCGATCAGGCGGCGGATCTGCCGAAGTTCAATTTCTTCAGTCCTCCGGTCTTCACCCGGCCCCGATTCCTACCTGCTTCGAAGCTCAACGGCGCTGCCATTGATCATGCCGTGGTCGCCGATGGCTGTGTCATCACCAATTCCCGCATCCAGCACTCCGTCATCGGCGTCCGTTCAGTCCTCCAGGAAGGCGCCTTCCTCAATCGCGTCGTGATGATGGGCACCGACTACTACGACACTCCCTCCCGACGCAGTCGTCCGGATCACCGCGATATCCCCCTCGGCATCGGCCGCGGTACCCGCGTGGAGAATGCCATCATCGACAAAAACGCCCGCATCGGCGACGGCTGCGTCCTTTCCCCGGCCGGCAAGCCCGAGAACGTGGATCATCCGTTGTACTACATCCGGGATGGCATCCTCATCGTTCCCAAGGGCGGTGTGGTTCCGCACGGCACCGTGGTCTGATCCGCGGTGCTTCGCCGGTCCATCTTCATGATCAGGGATGGCGGCGGGTTGCCGATCTCACGGGATCATTTCACGGAGGATGACGGCTTGGTGGGGTTGGTGGCAGTGTGCGGAATTGCATGTGGCGCTCCATCACGTCGCTTCTCCTTTTGTTGTGGATGGGCCAGTCGACGCTGGCCATCGCGCCGCGTGACGCGCTTCCGCTGGACGCGCCATCGTTGCCACGAGACTTCCGGTTGCATGTGCGATTGGGAGGTGACGGCGGCGGGGTGGCGCGATTGGCAGGCGGAGTGGCGGTGAAGCTGGTCGGTGGCGGTGGACATGATGTCGCGGTGGAACATCCCAAGTCGGGCGCCCCGGTCCTGCGGGTGTGGTCGGGTGGGGTGCTGGCCCGGGGCCCGGAGGAGATGCCGGAGTTGTCGGTGACGGGTGCGGATGACGGCAGGCCGGTGGTGGAAGTGGAAGCGGGGGCAACGGTGGAGGAGGCCTGGATCCAACCGTTGGAGGCGGTGGATCATGGGGAGCTGGTGCGTGGGTGGAATGATCGGACCCTGGCGGAGGGACGACGGATCTATTCGACCTTGTGCGTGGTGTGCCACGGGACGCGGGACCTGCCCGGATCGTTGCCGACGGCATTGCGGTTTGGCGAAGGAGTGTTCAAGAACGGGTCGGATCCGTACTCGATGTATTCCACGTTGGCGAAGGGATACGGCCAGATGGTTCCGCAGGGGCAATACACGACGGCGCAGAAGTACGCCGTGATCCATTACATCCGGGAGACCTTCCTGAAGAATGGGAATCCATCGCAGTTCCCAACGGTGACCCCGGCTTATCTGGAGACGCTTCCCAAGGGAAGGTCGCGTTCACCCGGGGAGAAGGAGGATCGATCGTTGCCGCCCTACCAGCGGATGGATTTTGGTCCGGCGCTGTCCTGGACCTTCGAGGTGGCGCCCGGGAACATTGCGCAGAAGGGGATCGCGGTGCGTCTGGATGAAGGTCCGGGCGGTGTGGGTGCGGGGAACGCCTGGATGGTGTACGACCACGACACCCTGCGCGTGGCCACGGCGACGACCGGGACGTTTGTGGATTGGCGAGGCATCGCCTTTGATGGGAGCCACGGCACGCACACCCGGCTCACCGGGAATCCGCATTTTGTGAATCCGGTGGGGCCTGGGTGGGCTTCTCCAGACGGCAGCTGGTTGGATCCGCGTCCCTTGGGAACGGACGGAAAACCCTACGGCCCGTTGCCGCGCTCGTGGGCGCGGCATCGGGGATTGTATCTGAATGGCGGGCGCGTTGTGTTGGCCAGCGAGGTGAACGGAATCGGGGTGTTGGAATCACCAGGCTGGCTGCCCTACGGCACAACGCCTGTGTTCCTGCGCACCGTGAATGTCGGGGATGGCTCCGCGCCGTTGCGGCTCCGTGTGGCTCCCGATTCCGTCCAGGCCTTGATCATGGGTGGGGGCCGGATCCGGAGGGACGCCGGCTTCTGGGTGGCTGAACTTCCACCCGGGTGCCAGGCCCGGATCTTCATCTCACGCGCGGATGAAGCCGCGTTGGCGGCCCTGGCGGCGACGGTGGTCGAGCCGCTTGATCTCCAGTCCTGGATCACCGGGGGATCGCGTCGGTGGCCGGAGGAGATCGTGACGGCATCGGTGGCGGGCGATGACCGGGGAGCTTTCGTATCCGATGATTTTCCGTTGCCGGAGGGGAATCCGTGGGGGAGTTGGATGCGTCCGGGGGGCTTTGATTTCACAACGGATGGAAGGGCTGCTGCGGTGGCCACGTGGAATGGGGATGTATGGCGGGTGGAAGGGTTGATGGATCCTGCGCCGGCGCCGTTGCGATGGCGTCGTGTGGCAACCGGATTGTTCCAGCCGTTGGGCGTGAAGTTCCGGGGCGACGACCTGTTCGTGCTTTGCCGGGATCAGTTGGCGCGGTTGCGCGATCTGAACGGGGATGGCGAAACCGACTTCATCGAGTGTTTCAACAACGATCACCAGGTCACCGAACACTTTCATGAGTTCGCCATGGGTTTGCAGATCGATGCCGCGGGAAACTTCTACTACGCCAAGTCCGGCCGACACGCGCTCAAGGCGGTGGTCCCGCATCACGGCACCCTGTTGAAGATCCTCGCGGATGGGTCGGCGACCGAGATCCTGGCGACCGGATTCCGCGCGGCGAACGGGGTTGGACTGGATGAGGACGGAACTTTCTGGGTGACGGATCAGGAGGGTTTCTGGACGCCGAAAAACCGGATCAACCGGGTGCGGACCGGCGGCTTCTACGGGAACCTGTTCGGGTACACGGACGTCACGGACACGTCGGATGCCGCGATGGAACCGCCGTTGGTGTGGATCACGAACGAGAAGGATCGGAGTCCGGCGGAGTTGGTGCGGGTACCGAAAGGGAGTTGGGGAACGTTCGGGGGAGCCTTGCTGAATCTCAGCTATGGCACCGGACGTGCGTTCGTCGTGCCGAATGAATCGGTGGATGGCGTCTGGCAGGGTGCCGTCTGTGAGTTGCCCATGCCGGCGTTCGCCACCGGGATCATGCGGGGGCGGTTCGGCCCGGATGGTGCCCTCTACACCTGCGGTATGTTCGCTTGGGCGGGCAATGCCACCGCACCGGGAGGGTTCCATCGGATCCGGCGGACGGAACGGGCCGCGCACGTTCCCTTGGAGGTGCATGCCGTGAAGGGAGGAATGATCCTGCGCTTCAGTGAGGATCTGGATGCGGCATCGGTCCGGCCGGGTGCGTTTGCGTTGAAGGTCTGGGCATTGAAACGCAGCGCGAACTATGGCTCGCCCCACGTGGACGAACACGTGGTCCCGGTCGAGACGGCCTCCCTCGATGGGGATCGCAGGACCGTGCGCCTGAGAGCGTCCGGATTGGTCGTCACGCCGTGTTATGCGTTGGGCATGACCCTGCGCGGCAGCGACGGAACGGTGGTGGAACGGTCCATCCACGGGACGATCCATCGGATGCGTTGAACCTTTGGGAGGCCGGTCGCCCCGACATTCCGATGCGTGGGCTGCTAATTTTTGGGTGGCAGTCTCGCCAGGTCCACCGCGCGCCAGAGGTACCAGGACGCCACCGTTCGATGCGGTCGCCAGATCTCCGAGAACTCCAGCAACACCTTGGGCTTGGGCATCGCCTCCAGTCCGTAGGCGAGCCGGTAACCGTTCCGGACTCCGAAGTCGTCCACCGGCATCACGTCCGGTCGACCCAGTTGAAACATCAGCAGCATCTCCACCGTCCATCGGCCCACCCCCCGCGCCGCAGTCAGGCGCTCGATGATCTCCTCGTCTGACAGACGTTCAATCCGGCGCGCCCCCGGGATCTCCCCACTTGCAACCCGGGCGGCGATGTCGCGGATGGCCGCGATCTTGGCCCGGGAGAATCCGGCGCTGCGCAACTGATCGTCGGTCACGGATTCCAGCGCCCGATGACCGGGGAACCGTTTGGCGGGAAACAGGGCGCGGAACCGGCCGAGGATCGTTTCCGCGGCCTTGCCGTTGAGTTGCTGATGGGCCACGGCCTGGACGAGCGACTGGAATGGGCT
>CAZDYB010000043.1:0-15560 GCA_964509045.1 uncultured Akkermansia sp. | reverse complement strand
TCGCCATTCCACCTCACGGATCGATCCCACCACGCAATCCAGGGGCACACCCTGGACATCGAAGGTCAACCGGTCGCCGAGATCGATGCCGAGATCATCCGCGATGCCGGATTCAACCGAGACCGGGATGGGAGTGGTGTCGGGAGTGACCCGGGGCGAGAGGGTGCCGCGCAGGAGACGTTCGGATTCGACGAGATTGCTGCGCCAGGTGGAGCGGTATTCGCGGCGCAATACCCAGCCCGGGACACCGTCGTTGGAATTGGTCAGCCATTCTGACACCGGCCGATCCTTCAGGGTGGCCAACCGCATGGTGACGATCGGGGCGCCGTCCAGGAGTTGGAGGTTGAGGCGTTGGAGGATGCTGCCCACGCCGTCGACCTGGTCGGATTGAACATCGAAGAGGATGGCGTTGGCGCGCTTTTCCCCGGGCGGTGTGGACAGGGATTGAAGGAGGGAAGCCCGGGTGAGTTGGAGCGACAGGATGAGGAACGTGCCCAACCCGAGTGACACGAGGAGTGTTCCGGTGCGGTTCTGGGGACGATGCAGGCTGGCGAGCCCCTGACGCCAGGCGAAGGGGAGCCAGGCGGGAACCAGGCGACGGCTGAGGATCACCAGCAGGCGGGCGGCTCCGGCCAACAGCAGGAAGGCCGTGGCCAGACCCGCCGCAAACCCGAGCCCGTGTCGGACCTCGCGCGTCTGGAGCAGGGCAAACGTGAGGACCGCTCCGGCAATGGCCGCGATGACCAGCCAACGGGCCGGGTCACGGGCGGAACGGTTGGAATCAAAGGCGACCCGGATGGCCGCCAGAGGCGAGACGCGTCGGACCTCCAGCAAGGGGAGCAGGGCGAAGGTGGACGAGACCACCAGCCCGGCGACAGCGGCCTGGGCAGCGGCGGACAGGGAGAACCGGACGTCGATGGGAAACGGGATGAGGGAAGCGAAGGCGGCGGGAACAGCGCGTTGGACCAGGGCGCCGAGGAGGGTGCCGGTGATGACACCGACGGCACCGAGCGCGACGGCCTGGATGAGATAGACGGCGAAGGTGGCTGCCATGGGAGCGCCGAGACAACGGAGGACGGCGACCTGGGGCAGGCGTTGGCGGACATGGACCTGGACGGCGCTGGCCACGCCGACGGCACCGAGGAGCAGGGCGATGAAGGCGACGAGATTGAGGAAGCCGTTCAGGTTGGAGGCGGCGCGACCCAGGTTCTCCCGCCGTTTCTCCGCCGTATCGATGTCGAGGCGCAGTTCCCTGAGGGGATCGCTGAGTTCGTCGATGAGTTGCCTGCCCTTCGGATCGTCCGGCAACCGGAACAGGGAACGGTATCGGACCAGCGATCCGCGTCCGAGCAGTTCCGTGGAGTCGAGTCGGTCGAACGCCATGTAGACCCGGGGTGCCAATGTGGCGAAGGCAAAGGAATCGCCCGGGACACTGCGCAGGAGGCCGACGATGCGGGTGTTCCATTCGCCGAGCTTCACCGGGTCACCGACCTGGGCATTGAACTGGCGGGCGACCCCTTCCTCGACCAGGAGACCTTCGCCATTGCGGAAGGCTTCGACCGAGGAGGGAGGATCGGCCTCGAAGGAGCCGTACCAGGGAAAGGGACCGCGCAGGGCGCGCACATTGATCAGGCGGGTGCCGCCGGCCTCGGGGAACGAGAGCATGGAGGCGAAGCTGATCTCGTCGCTGCGGTCGGTGCCGAGGCGTTGGAGCAGGGCTTCCTCCGGTTCACCGAAGGGTTGACGGGAACTGACGACGAGGTCGGCGCCGAGCAACGCCTTGGATTGCTGGTCGACGGCGCGTTGGAGGGATTGGCCGAGGGATCCGACGGCGACCAGCGCGGCGATGCCGAGCGAGATGCTCAGGGAATACAGGAAGAGCCGGCGGCGTGAGGAACGCGAATCCCGCCACGCCAGCCGCCAGGTCCAGGGCTGGAGCAGGGCTTGGTACAGGTTCATGGCTGGACGCGTCGACCGTTGCGGAGTCGGAGCACCTGCTGACAGCGGGCGGCGAGGTCCGGGTCGTGGGTCACCAGGACCAACGCCGTGCCGGCATCGCGATTGAGTTCAAAAAGCATGTCGACGATGAGCCGGGCGGTGTCGCCGTCGAGGTTCCCGGTGGGTTCATCGGCAAAGAGGAGTTGGGGACGGTTGATGAAGGCGCGGGCGATGGCGACGCGCTGCTGTTCGCCGCCGGAAAGTTGGATGGGATAATGATCTAGCCGTTCCCCCAGGCCGACGCGTTTGAGCAATCGGACGGCTGCCTCGCGATCCGGGGTGGTCCCGCGCAGTTCGAGCGGCACGAGGACGTTCTCGATGGCGGTGAGGGTTGGGAGCAGTTGGAAGTTCTGGAAGACGAAGCCGACATGCCGGTTGCGGATCCGCGCCCGGGCATCCTCGTCCAGCGGACCGAGATCCTCACCCGCCAACCGGACCGAACCGGAGGTGGCGGTGTCGAGTCCGGCGGCGAGGCCGAGCAGGGTGGTCTTGCCCGAGCCCGACGGACCCACGATCGCACAGGTCTCGCCCGGCAGGACCGCGAGCGACACTTCGTGAAGCACGGTCAGGTCATGGGAGCCGCTCCGGTAAACCTTGGTGAGGTTGTCGACGGCAAGGAGTGGTTGCACCCCCGGTCTGTTCCATGCGTACGGGGGCGAGTCAAGGCGCCGGGTCAATCGGGGGGGGAATCACTGCTGTTTCATCCGGAGGACGGCGTGGCTCCAGCCCGGGAGATCCTGCCTTCCAATGTCGGGGACCGGGACCCGGGGGACCTTGAACTGAGCAGCCCGCCTAGTCCGTTGCGCTGGCATCGGACGATTCCACAGGGCCGGGGCCGGATCCGTTCGACGGGGCGAACCTGCGGGAAGCAAGTGCAAGGGCGCCGGACAGGGCGAAGGTTCCGGCAAGGAATCCGATGCCGGGCCGGATGACAAAGCGCGGCTCGGGGGTGGTGGTGGATTCGGTGAGGAATGGATTCTGGTCCCGTTCGGTCCACTGGGACGAACCGGTGTTCATGCCGCCGAAAAACCACAGGGCGCCGCCGCCCACGGCGAGGATCAGGGCACTGGTGCGAAGCAGACGTTGCATCCCGGGAAGACACTAACCGGAGTGAGCCCATCGCGTCACCCGGGACCTGAGCAGGAAGAGTCTTGAGCGGGAGAAGGGGGGCGGCATGGTGAGGCCGTGGATTCCGTGATGGCCAATGGCATTCCGCAGGTGGTGGAGTTGCCCTGCACTGTTTTTGAGTTCCTCGTCCGCCAGGGTTTGCCGCCACGTTCGGTCGTGGTGGAACACAACGGCGAAGCCGTGGCGCCTTCGGAGTTCCCCGAACGTCCGTTGAACGCCGGCGACCGGCTCGAGATCGTGCGGATTGTCGCGGGGGGATGAGGTTCCCGGCGTCGACTCGGTCCCGCCCTCGACGGCATGGCCGGATCCTCACCGCGAGGCATGCCATTCGGGCCTGCCATACCGGCTGGCAACCAGCTCGGGAACCCGAAACCCGGCCTCGTCCGGCAACGGACCCGGCTCAGCAGCCCAGATATCGCGCAGGGCGGCACGGATGATGTCGGGGTCGAGGTGGAGGTTGGTGATGAAATCGAGATGGGACCGATGCTGGCGATAGGCCGGTTGAGCGGAAGGAAATCGGAGGAGTTGGGCGATCCGGGCGAGATCGAAGTGGAGGAGGAAGGTTCCGTGAAAGATCAATGCCGCCTGGCGACGGCGTTGGGCATTGCCCGAGAACTTGCGATCCCCCAGGACGAGATCGGTGTGGCCCTGGATCTGGACCGGGGCGGACAGGAGCGGTTGGAGGGCATTCCGGATCCGGGACAGGATCCAGGCATTGGCGCCGGTGATGGTCTCGAGATCGGGATGGAGGGTCAGGGGCAGGGCGACGGCATAGTTCAAGCAGCCGGGTCCCTGCACGACGGTTCCGCCGCCGGTGCATCGGCGGAGGATGGGGATCTGCCCTGCGCGACAAGCCTCGACATCCACCTCGCGCGCGATGCTCTGGCCATAACCGACGACCACCCAATGGAACGGACTTTCCCAGAACCACAGCAGGGGATCGCACTGACCGGCTCCCACGGCATCGAGGGCCGCCTCGTCCCAGGCGAGGCAGGTCTCGGGTGTGGACCCGGCTGGAAGATCAAACGCGCGCATGCCCCGATCATGGCGAGGGTGATGCAGGACGGCGAGGTCCGGGTCGGGTGGAGCATCGGGGGACAACGCTGGACCACACCGGAATGACGGAAGGTGGGCCCGGCATCGGCGAGGGCGGGGATCGGTCCGTCCAACGTGGGTGGAAAGCGGATTTCACATCGGGAGCAGAGTGTGGTTGGCTGGAGACACATGAGCGAGTTGGACCACATCGGGCAGTTGCGGGAGGCGGTGCGGGTATCGCCCGGCAACGTCCCCCTGCGGCAGGCCCTTGCGGACGCCTTGATGGGAGTCGGCCGTTTTGATGAGGCGGAGACCGAGTACCGGGCGGCGTTGGGATTGGCGCCGGCTGAGGCCGGTCTGAAGCTCGGCCTTGCCCGCGCCTTCCAGCAGCAGGGCAAATCGAATCACGCGCTGGTGGTGCTGGAAGACCTGGTGAAGTCGCGGGAAGCCCCGGCTCGCGCCCATGTCCAGTACGCACGCCTGCTCGCCACACTGGGTGAAGTGGAGCAGGCGGTGGAACAGTATCGGGCCGGGGTGGACAAGGACCCATCCGTGGCCGATGCCGCGTTTGCGACCCGATATGGCATCCGGATCGAGCAGGAACCCGAAGAGGAAGACGACGATCCGGACGATGCGGGCGGGGTCGAGTTGTTCGAACTGGAGGACGGTCGACTGCGGATTGCGGATGGGGACGGGGATGGCGCCGGATCGGTTCCCGAGGTGGAACGACCGAAGATCCGGTTTGCGGATGTGGGCGGGATGGAATCCCTGAAGGAAGAGATCCGGATGAAGATCATCCATCCGATCACCCATGCCGATCTGTACAAGGCGTACGGCAAGGCTGCGGGCGGGGGGATCCTGCTGTATGGCCCACCGGGTTGCGGCAAGACGCACCTGGCGCGGGCGACGGCGGGAGAGATCCAGGCGGGATTCATCCCGGTGGGGATTCATGACGTGCTGGACATGTGGATCGGCAACAGCGAGCGCAACCTGCATCAGCTTTTCGCCCAGGCGCGGCGCAATGCCCCGTGCGTGCTGTTCTTCGACGAGGTGGATGCGTTGGGAGCGAGTCGGTCGGACATGAAGACCAGCGCCGGCCGGCATCTGATCAACCAGTTCCTCAATGAATTGGACGGGGTGAAATCCGCCAATGACGGAGTCCTGATCCTGGGCGCGACCAATGCACCGTGGCACCTGGATGCCGCGTTTCGTCGGCCGGGACGGTTTGATCGGATCCTTTTCGTTCCCCCACCGGATGCCCAGGCGCGGGCGGAGGTGCTGCGGTTGCAGGTGGCGGGCAAGCCCCAGGAGGACGTGGATTTCGTGTCGGTGGCAGGCAAGACCGAAGGGTTCTCGGGAGCGGACCTGAAGGCGGTGGTGGATCAGGCGGTGGAGGGGAAACTGCGGGAGGCGTTGAAGACCGGGATTCCGTCGCCATTGCGGACCCGGGACCTGCTGGCAGCGGCGTCGGGCCTGAGGCCGACGACGCGGGAATGGTTTGCCACCGCGCGCAACTATGCCTTGTACGCCAACCAGGGCGGGGCCTACGACGACATCCTGAAGTATCTCAAGTTGTGAACGGCTGAAGCAGGTTGAGGCGCGGCAACGACCACCGATGAACCGACATTTTGAACGCGGCACGATGCTCTTCCAGCAGCATCGTCTGGAGCAGGCGGCCGAACAGTTCCGTTTGGGTCTGGCCCAATCCCCGGAGGACCCGCGGGCCCATGCCCTTCTGGGACTGAGCCTCTCCGGTCTCGGTCGTCATGACGACGCCACCCGGGAAGTCGGCGAGGCGATCGCCGGCGATCCGGCGGATGCCTTCAATCACTACGCCCTGGCGTTGGTGTTGTCGGCCCGGGACGACGACGCGGCGGCGCTCCGTTCGATCGAGGAAGCGATCCGTCTGGATCCGGCGGATGCGGATTACCACTCGATCCGGGGCCAGGTGCAATTGCATCTGCGCCGGTGGGAGGAGGCGTTGGCGTCGGCGGAGCGGGCCTTGGGGTTGGATCCGGAACACGAGGGGGCGAACAACGTGCGGGCGATGGCGTTGGTGAAGCTGGGACGCCGGGTGGAGGCGGGGGCGACGCTGGACGCGACCCTGGCGCGGAACCCGGACGATTCCTGGACGCATGCCAACATGGGATGGACCCAGTTGGACGGGGGAGATCCGAAGAGGGCGCTGAAGCACTTCCAGGAAGCGCTGCGGTTGGAGCCGATGAGCGAGTGGGCGCGGCAGGGGGTGGTGGAAGCGTTGAAGGCGACCAACCCGCTTTATGCGCTGTTGCTCCGGTATTTCCTGTGGATGTCGAAGCTCAGTTCCCGGGCGCAATGGGGCGTGATCCTGGGTGGCTGGTTCGGGAACCGGTTGTTGGGGTGGTTGGCTGAATCGAACCCGGCCCTGGCACCGTGGGTGTGGCCGTTGCGGATCGCGTACCTGACCTTTGCCTGGCTCACCTGGGCGGCCCAACCGCTCTTCAACCTCATCCTGCGCCTCAACCGTTACGGACGCCTCGCCCTCAGTGATGAACAACGTCAGGAATCCAACTGGGTGGGACTTTCAGTGGGACTGGCCCTGGTCTGTGCCCTGACGGCCTTGCTGACGGACGACACGTTCGTCTGGGTGGCAGGGGCTGGCATCCTGGCGTTCCTCGTCCTGCCGATCGCCGCCCGGTACAACTGCCAGCATGGCTGGCCACGCCGGGTGATGACCGGGTACGCAGTGGCGATGGCGGTGTTGGGCGTGGGAGCGTTCGTGCTGGTCCTGGGTCTCCCATGGATGCCGGAGTCGGCTGCCCGCCCGACCCTGGGCGTGGCGACTTCCCTGGGCGTGATGTACGCGATTGGCTTGATGGCCTGTGGTTGGGTGGGCAATGCGTTGGCCATGGTACGGCCGAAGAAGTGATTTCATGCGGACTCCAGATCTCAGCAGCCGATGCCTTGTTCGATTCCTGCGCGGCCTGCTGACGGGATGGGTGGGGTTGGGGATCGCGATGGCCGGGTTGAATGCCGCCCGGGTCTTTGTGGTGCTGGAAGGGGAACCCCTGGCAACGCGGCCAGTCCGCGGTGCAGGACCGGCGGCGTTGGCGGTGCGCGCCATCCTGGCGGCGGATCAACGGAGGTTGGCGGAGGGTGTGAACGCGTTGGGTGGGGAAGTCCTGCTGACCTATTCGATGCTCAACCACGCCGCGTTTGTCTCCGTGCCGGATGACCAGTTGCAATCGTTGCAAGCCTTGCCCGGGGTTCGCGCCGTCTTTCCCGAGCGCCTCCATCAGCCGCACCTGCAATCCAGCGTGCCCTCCGTCGGAGCCCGCCAGGCCTGGGCCGGGGTCCCGGGTCGCACCGGACGCGGCATGCGCATCGGCATCATCGATTCCGGCATCGATTATCTGCATGCGGCCTTCGGCGGATCCGGCCGGGTGGAGGACCATCAGACCAATGATCCGACACGGATCGAGCCCGGAACGTTTCCCACGCCGAAAGTGGTCGGTGGCGTGGATCTGGTGGGCGACCAATACGATGCCGGGGGGTCGGGTTCGGTGCTGCAATCGGATCCGGATCCGTTGGATCCGGCGGTGAACGGGCACGGGAGTCACGTGGCAGGGATCGCCGCGGGCATGGGTGTGTTGCGCGACGGGACGACCTATCGGGGGCCGTATGACGCTTCGTTGGATGGATTGGAATGGAAGGTGGCGCCGGGTGTGGCGCCGGAGGCTTCGCTGTATGCCCTGAAGGTGTTCGGGAATGGTGGGCTGACCTCGAGCAGCATCCTGGTGCAGGCGCTGGATCGGGCCGCAGATCCGGATCAGGACGGGGATCCGGCGGACCGGTTGGATGTGGTCAACATGTCGTTGGGCAGCGCCTTTGGGACGGATGATCCGGAGGATCCGGAGGTGGCGGCGGTGCGCCGGTTGATGGCCCTGGGTTGCGTGGTGGTGATCTCGGCGGGCAACTCGGGCAACACTTCCTTCATCATGGGATCACCCGGGACTTCACCGGAAGCCATCACCGTGGCGAACAGCTTTGACGCGGGGTTCACAACGGGCGCTTTGCGGGTGGTATCGCCGGCGGCGGTGGCGGGTCTGATCCCGGCGGTGGAAGGCAACTTCACGCCGGCCCTGGCAGGCTTCGATGCATTGACTGGCCGTCTGGTCCTTGCCGAACCCAACCTGGCCTGTGCCGCATTGCAGAATGCTTCGGCCTTGAACGGGAACATCGCCCTGGTCGATCGCGGCACCTGCTTCTTCGTGGACAAGATCCGCGCATTGCAACAGGCCGGTGCCCGGGCGGTCGTGGTCGCCAACAATGTCGCGGGCCCCCCCATCACCATGTCCGGAACCGGCGACGTCTCCGGGTTCACCATTCCCGCCGTCATGATCGGGCTCGCGGATGGCCTGCGGTTGAAGGAACACCTGGCCAATGGGGTGGAAGTGACCCTGTCCACCGATGACGTCTTCGAATTCCCCGAACAGGCGGATTCGCTGAACGAATCGAGTTCGCGCGGCCCGGCCTGGCCCGCCGGACGTTTGAAGCCCGATATCGCTGCACCAGGGTCCTCCATCGATTCCGCCCGGTCCGGTTCCGGCAGCGATCCGGCATCGGAGACGGGGACCTCGATGTCCGCGCCCCATGTCGCGGGAGCGGCGGCCCTGGTGATGGAGGCGCGACCCGGTTGGAGTGCGGCGGAGATCAAGGCGGTGCTCATGAACACGGCGCGAACACCGATGCGCGCCACCAACGGGGCGCCCTATCCGGAGTCGCGCGTGGGCAGTGGTCAACTGGCGGTGGATGCGGCGGTGCTGAGTCCGGTGTTGGCCCGGTCGGAACAGCGGCCGGTGGAAGTCAGCCTCTCCTTCGGAACACTGCTCACCGATGTCCCCTTGGTGCGCACCCAGTCCGTCCAACTGGTCAATCGCGGAACCTCCGATGTCCTCTATCAGGTGCGTGGTTCCAATACGCTGTCGCAGCCAGGTGTCCGACTGGTTCCCGCCGCGCCCGAAGTCCTGGTGCGGGCCGGCCAGACCGCGGTGGTGGAGGTCCGGTTGGAGGTGGATCCGGCGGGATTGGTGGCGGACGCCGATGGGACTTCCTCCACGGAGAATGGCGGATGGCCGAGGCTGGGCGTTCCAGAGGCATCCGGTCAGGTGTGGTTTCACGGGGGACCGGTGGATCTGCATGTGCCGTGGCATGCGATGGTCCGGGCCTTGATCCGGGGCCGGGCCGGAGCGGCGTTGGCCGGGGCACCAGTGGGGGATCCGGTCACGATGCCGACGCCGACCTCGGGTGAGGGTGGACATCCGGCGCCGTTGGTCGGGGTGTTTCAACTCGGGTACCAGCAGGGCCCGGTGGGGTTCACCGATTCGCGGGCGTGGACCGATGTCGTGGCCACCGGAGTCGCCGGCGATCATTCGCGGATGGGTTCGGTGCCGACGTCGACCCTCTGTTTCGCGGTGGTGACCGCAGGGGCCTGGCCGGCGCCGCTCCGCCGTTTCGTGGTGGTGGATGTTGAAATCGATCGGGACGCCAACGGTGTGGCCGAGGTGATCCTTTCAAACAGCAACGCCGCCGCGGTGGGGGCCAACGATGTGGAATCGGATTCGTCCTCGAACGATTCGCTGGTAACGGCGGTGGATCGGCTCACCAGTGCGCCGCTGGAAGTCGGTGGGATCCTGAACGTCCTTCCGCCAGATCTGCGCGACACCGCGCCCCATCTCAATTCAGTGATGATCCTCTCCGCGACAGGCGCACAGTTGGGGTTGGCTGCGGGGAACCCGACGTTCCGGTATCGCGTGGTGACCCGGGGTGACTATTCGGAAACCACGCCCTGGATCCAGGTCGATGCCACCCGGTTGCTGGTGGATGGTTCGGCTCACGGGATTGCCGGGACGCCCTGGCAGGATCATGGGATCGGCGTGCGGGCCACCCTCCGCCGCCAGAACGCGGTCGTGGCCGGACAGACTCCCACGGGCCAGATCCCCGTGTTGCTGGTTCACCTCCACAATGCGCCCGGAAGCCAGGCGGAAGTGATCCGCGTGGATCTGAATCGGTCGGACGTGGACAGCGATGTCCTGCCCGATGCGTGGGAGTTGGGCAATCTCGGTGACCTCGCCGGAACGCGGGGCACGGATCGCGATCAGGATGGTGACACGGACGGACAGGAGTGGTGGGCCGGGACGGATCCGAGAGACTCGGAATCCCGGCTTCGTCTCCGGGTCAGCAACACCGGAGGAAGTCCGCTGGAATGGATGAGCGTTCCGGGACGGCGTTATGCGTTGGTTCGAAGCCGTTCGATCGACGGTCCTTTTGAATCCTGGCGATCAGGAATCCAGGCCACGACGGGGACCACCGTGGTGTCCGATCCGGAGTTGGGGTCGGGATCCGACACGTGGTTCTACCGGTTGCAGATCGATGGGCCGTGATGGGCGTCCCGGGTTGCCATTCCTCATCGCAGGAGGATGCCCGAACCAGGGGCCAGCCTCCCCCTACGGACCCTTTCCCGCGGCGTCCGCCTTGTTCGCCGGGCGCGGTCCGTTCAACGTCCAGTCATAGTCGTTGAAGCGCACCTTGACCGGTTTGCCGGCAAGGTATTCCCGATCCCGGTCTTCCATCCAGCCCCCCACCACCTCCGGCAGATTCCTGCCGCCAGTCGTGAAGTCCCCGCCGAACCAGTCGAAGATGGCGCTGAGATGGAGGATTCCCTCCCCCCGATCCAGACGGTTTCGGGTCGGATCCCGCAGGAATCGGCGCGCCTCCACTTCCAGATCCGCCTCCAGCGTCGCTCCCGTCCACGCCGTCGACCTCAACGCCGGACAACTCCGCGCCGCACACACCAACGCGAAGTGGATCCGCGGCTCCGGCAGATCCCGCCGCAAATGGATGTGCTCGATGTCGTCCAGGGTCGTCATCGATCCCCATATCCGGACCACGGGGAGCTTCCATGGCGACGAAAACAATCCACCGATCTTCCGGATGCTGGTCACCGGGTAGTGATCCCGCACCAGGCGCAGCGTGGCGGCATTGTAGAGATTGATGAGGAAGGCGATCCGGTCCTCGCGGGACCAGCCATCGAACTCACTCCGGGTCACCGCACCCAACTGGTCGAGGTAGGCGTCGAGGGGAGCCTTTTCCCGGACCAATCCCGGATAGTCGACCCAGCCTTGATCCACATGCCGGTTCAACAGGCGGGCCCAGGCGGTGTGACGCAGGTCGAACCCAGCTTCCGCCGCCAGCGCCCGGGTGGGCCACAGTCCGGTCACCAGCGACAACACCAGGATCAGCAGCCAGGGCTTCAACCCGATGCGGGCATATCCCGACATCGATGAGGCGGGTCGGCCCGGATCCGGATCAGCGTCGCGTTGGATGGGGTTCCGACGGGCAGGTATGGGGGATGCGGATTTCAACACGGCTTCCTTCCGGGAGTTCGATCCAGTGCGCTTATTCCCGACCCCGGTGCCGGCATCGGGCGTACAGGGCCTTCAGATACCGGGCTTCAGGGAAACTGGCCGGATGATCCGGTGCATGGCCTTGAATGCCGAGCTCTTCCCATGACCGTCCCGAGGCGGACAAGGTGCTTCGCACCGCACTGAAGAACTCCGATTCCGTCACGTGGGCCGAACAGGACGCCGCCAGGAGATATCCGCCAGGCCGGACCCGGTCGGCGCCAAGCCGGGTGAGACGTTGATACGCCTGGATGGCTCCCGGTCGGTCCGATTCGCGTCGGGCCAGGGAAGGGGGATCGAGGATGACGATGTCATGGCTTTCCCCGGGCGCCTGGGCCAGCCATTCAAAGGCATCGGCCTGGATCTGGTGATGCCGCGTGGCGGCGAATCCGGGGAGGTCGATGTTCAGGCTGAAATTACGACGCGCCGACGCCAGTGCGTGCGGACTGATGTCGAGATCGGTCACGGAACGCGCCCCACCACGGGCGGCGTGGACGGAGAATCCGCCGGAGAAACTGAACACGTTGAGGACATCGGCGCCCCGCGCCATGTCGGCAACGCGTCGCCGATTCTCACGTTGATCCAGGTAGAACCCCGTCTTCTGGCCAACGACGACATCGGCTTCGAGTCGGAGTCCGGATTCGCGGAAGAGCACGGAAGGGGCGCTGTCGGTTCCGAACAGGTTCTGCCCGTCATGAAAGCCCGCCTTGCGGGCGGCTTCGGCAATGTTGCGGCTGAGGCGGAGGACGATCCGGACCGGGTTCAGCGTCTGCTGGAGCAGTGGAACGAGTTGGAGACCGGGCAGCGGGGGAGTGGAGGAATCGGCCGGGACCCGCAGGCTGCCAAGCCAGGCCGGGGTGTAGAGCTTGAGCACCAGGCAATCCGCATACCGATCCAGCACCAATCCAGGCCAGCCATCGCTCTCTCCGTTGATCAGGCGGTATCCGTCCGTGTCGGCACTGAAGTACTCGCGCCGCCGTTCCAGGGCCATTTCGAGATGCGCCTTCCACCACGCGGGATCCAGGGTGACCGGTGCGCCCCGATGCAGGATCCGGACCGCCAATGCTGAGTCCGGATCGTAAATCCCCAACGCCAGGAATCGGTCCGAACGATCGTAGATCACCGCGAGTTCACCGGCGCGTCCGGTGCGATTCGATTCGCGGACCTTCTCCGAATAGACCCAGGGATGCCCCGAACGGACCGCGATCTCAGCCGCGGCGGTGAGTCGGAGTCGAAGACGTGGAACAGGAGTGGACACCGGGATGAAGGTTCAGGCCTGGAGCGACGCGAGGACTTCAGGATCGCGGACATCGACCCATCGACCCTCGATGCGCAGGCCGGCGATGACGTGGCCGGCGTCGACCAGGGCTGAGATGGCGTCGGTGAGTTCATACTCGCCGCGGGGCGATTTCTGGAGGCGGGCGGTGAAGTCGAAGAGCAGGGGTTTGAAGAGATAGATCCCGGCGTTGTACCAGGCGGGTTGACCGGGCTTGAGCCAGCCCTGGGCACGCAGTTCGGCGAGTTGTTCAGACGACGGCTTTTCCACCAGGCGCGTCAGTTCGAATCGTTCGTTGAAGAAGTTGAGGCCACCCTTCGATACATCCTCGCCCGCCGTGACCGTGAGCAATCCGGCGTAACCACCTTCCTTCCAGCGCTCCAGCATGTGGCCATAAGTTTCGGGTCGCACCAGGATGTCCCCGTAGGTCAGCAGGAAATCATCGTCACCCACGAAATCCCGCGCGACTTCCGGCGCCTTGCCCGTCCCGTCCTGCACCAGTTGCCGCCGATACTCGATCCGGGCCGACCACGCCGAACCGTCGGTGAAATGGTCCTCCACCACCTCCGCATGCCAACCCGTGACAATGCAGATGTCGGGGATGCCATGGGCGACGAGGCCCTGGACGATGTGTTCGAGGATGGGGCGGCCCTGGACCCGGAGCATGGGTTTGGGGAGTTCCTGGGTGAGTTCCCGCATACGGGTTCCCTTACCGGCGGCGAGGATGACGGCTTTCATCGGAAGAAACGCAGATGCGGGGCAGGGTGGGGTGACGGGATGAGTGCGTCACCGGGAATATGTGGATTGGAACGCGCGAACCTCGGACCGGGCGGAGCAGGGCGGGGGACGGGGCGGATCCCTGAACCGGCGCATTCGGACACCGGTCCGTGACCGGAGCGGAGACGTTCGGTCGCTGGAAGCGCGTGGATGGGATGGCGCGATGGGAAAGCAACAAACCGTCGGCAGCCGTCCATCGGGTTCCCGGGCAGGGTCATGCCGAGACCCACTGACTGCGGTGCATCGCAACGTGGTTGGCAGCTGGGACAGGCAAACAACAAGCAACGAGTCCGACCAATCTTCGCATCCTTTGCCCCTTCGTTGTTTCATCAACATGCTCAGCCGGAACCCTGCAGTAGGGAGGGAAGTGACGGCGCAGCAGATTCTTTCGCAGGCCGAGGAGTGAGCGAGGCGCATCTCAAAAAGGCCGATCCGTAACGAGCAAACAACGAAGGCCTTGCGGAAGAAGATCCAGCCGGGACGACCGATCCGACTGCATGGTTCCGGCTCAGGATGCCCGGCATGGATCGACGGAAGAAAATCCCGTCTTGCCCCGGAGGAGCGGGTATCGTCTAGTTCGCGGGCCGTGATGGCGGGGTAGCCAAGTGGTAAGGCAGGGCTCTGCAAAAGCCCCATCCGTCGGTTCGATTCCGACCCTCGCCTCCATCTCTTAGTTGCTGTGATTAAGAGAGTTACGCCAAACGGGAGGCCGAACCTTCAGTGGATTCTTCAGTGAATCGGCTACCCGGGCACTACACCCCGACTACCCGTTCACCGCGCTCCCACTGCCGGTTCACAGGGTTTCGGATCGCGGGCCATACTCGAATCCATGCGAATCGAGATGAAACAGCGATACCGGGTCTTCCGCCGTGGTTGGGGCACCTACTACGTCGAGGATTTAGAGACCAAGAAACAGGAGTCCCTCCACACCCGCGACAAGACCGAGGCCTACCGCCTCGTCGCGGCCCGCAACGAAACGGAAACCGCCCCCGCCTTCAGCCTCCAACTGGCCCGCGTCTACTGGAAGGCCGGGGATTCCGCCGCCGCCACCCGCGATTGGGAATTCGTCATGGGCGAGCTCGTGCGGACCAAGAAGGGCGACACTCGCTACCGCTGGGACACGGCCATCAAGGACCGGGCCTTCGCGCCGTTGCGCCAGTTGCCCGTCGTCGAAACCAAGGCCGAGCACTTCCTGCGCGTCCTCGCCGTGGGCACGGTCTCGACCAACGTCTACCTGCGCCGACTTCACAATTTCGCCCTCGATATGGGCTGGCTGCCCTGGCCGGTGATTCCCAAGAAGCAGTGGCCCGCCGTCCGATACCAGTCCAAGCGCGCCATCACCCATGAGGAGCACCGCGCCATCGTCGCCCGCGAGACCAACCCGGAGCGTCGGGCGTTCTACGAGATGGCCTGGCACCTCGGGGCCTCCCAGACCGACATCGCGCTCCTGGAGGCGGACAACATCGACTGGCCCAACCGCATCATCAGCTATACCCGGAAGAAGTCCGGCGAACACGCGGCCGTTCGTTTCGACGAACCGGTCGCTGCGGTGCTCCGTTCACTTCCGGCTCGTGGACCGCTCTTCCCCTACCTGCGCGGAGTGCGCGCCGCCGACCGCGCCACGGAGTTCAAGCAGCGTTGCCGTGGACTCAAGATCTCCGGGGTGACGCTGCACTCCTACCGTTACGCCTGGGCGGAGCGCGCCAAGTCGGCTGGGTATCCCGAGCGCTTCGCCCAACAGGCCCTCGGCCACAACAGCAAGGCGGTCCACCGCGCCTATGCGCGCCACGCGCACGTCATCATTCCCTCCCTCGGGGAGTACGAGAAGCAGGCCGAGGCCCAGCGGGTCATTCCGTTTCCGGCTCCGGTGACTTCCGGAAACAACGCCACGCCGCCTTCGGCAA
>CAZDYB010000042.1:3227-15902 GCA_964509045.1 uncultured Akkermansia sp. | reverse complement strand
ATCACCCGGCGGGTGTTCCGGGACGGGGGATCGGAGTATTTCCTGAACAAGACCTCGTGTCGGTTGCGGGACATCCAGGCGTTGTTTGCGGGGACGGGGATGGGGAAGGCCAGTTATTCGATCATGGCCCAGGGCAACATCACGCAGATCCTGTCGAGCAAGCCGGATGACCGGCGTCTGGTGTTCGAGGAAGCGGCGGGGATCACGCGGTTCAAGCAGCAGAAGCGGGAGGCGTTGAGGAAGCTGGAGTCGACGGAGCAGAACCTGTTGCGGGTGCAGGACCTGATCCGGGAGGTGAAGCGTCAGATTGGATCGTTGCAGCGGCAGGCGGGCAAGGCGCGACGGTACAAGGCGATCCAGTCTGAGTTGCAACATCTGGAGACCCAGTTGGCGCGCAACCAGTTCGACCGGTTGCAGGGGGAGATCCGGGATCGGGAGGAACAATCCAGGCGATTGACGTTGGAGATGGAGCTTTGCCAGGAGGGGGTGTTGCGGTTGGAGGACGAGATCCTGCAGTTGAGGGGCCAGTGGGGTGGATTGGAGGAAGAGATCTCGATGTTCCAGCAGGAGGGTCTGGAGCTGAAGTCGCAGGCGGAACGGCACGAGAGCCGGATTGGATTCAACGAGGAACGGCTGCGGGAACTGGCCGGGCAACAGGGACGTGCGGAGGCGGACATTGCCCAGGCGCAGGAACGTCGATCCGTGGCTGAGGCGGAACTCGTCCTGGTGGAGGAGCGACAGGCGGCATCGGAGGAACAGGTCCGGATCCTCCGTGCGACCCTGGAAGAACGGCGACAGGCGTTGCAGGGGATCGAGCGTCAGGTATCGGAGCGTCAGGAACAACTGAGGGTGGCGCAGTCGCAGGCGTTTTCAGCGGCGCAACAACTGGCGCGGGCAAGGAACGAGATCAACGCCCTGGACATGCAGAAGCAGGGGAACCGGGTCCGGTTGGAGAAGCTGCAGTCCGAGCGGGTGCAACTGGAGGAGGAACAGGCGCGGCTGGAAACGCGTCTGGCGGAGTTCACGGCGGGGTTCCAGTCGGAACAACAGAGTGTCCAGGCGTGCCGCGGCACCCTGGAAGAGCGACAGACCCGGTTGCGCGCGATTCAGGGCGAGATCACCACGGCGGCGCAGGAATTGGATGGGGTGATGCGACGGCAGGCCGAGAAGCGTTCGCGCCTGCATGTGTTGGAACAGCTCGACACGCAGCATGAGGGGTTCAGCCAGGGAGCCTTGGCGGCGTTGCGACAGAGCAGCGATGTCCTGGGATCGATTGCGGACCGGCTGCGGGTTCCGACGGAGCACGTGACGGCGGTGGAGGCGATGCTGGGACATCACCTGCAGGTGGTGCTTACTGCCCAACCGGATGCCGCGACGCGCATCCTGGGCGATCTCCAGGCCAACCGGAAGGGTCGGGCCAGCATCGCAGCCCTGGCCTTGGTCGCCGCGGGTGCGGATCCGGCCGGCGTGATGGATCCGGCCCAACCTCCGGTCCCGGGTGCGGTGGCAGCGCTGGCGGTGGTGGAATCGGATCCGGAGATCCGGCCCCTGCTGGAGGCGTGGCTTGGGCGGGCGTGGATCGTGTCGGACCTGGGGGAAGCGACGGTGGGGCATGCGGCGAGTGGTGGACGCGCGGATTTCGTGACGGCGGCCGGGGATCTGCTGACGCGATCGGGGATCTATACCGGGGGTGCGGCTGGGGCGTCGGGCAAGACGGCATCGAGCATCCTGGGGAGGAAGAACCAGATTGCGGAGTTGCAGGGGGAACTGGCGGTGATCCTGGTGGAGGTGGAGGAGGCGGGTCGACGCAAGGGAGGGTTGCAGGCGGAACAGACGGCGTTGCAGGCGAGCCTGGAGCAGGCGCGCACGGAATTGCGACAGCATGAGGTGGCGGTGGCGACGCGGCAGGGCGAGTTCAACGCGTTGCAGAACTCGCGGCGATCCCTCCAGTTGAAGTTCGAGGGGACGGTTCGGGAGTTGGAACAATTGACGGCGCAGGAAGCGGAGGGAGTTGAGAAGCGGAACCGTTTGGCGGACAGCGTGGCGTCTTCCGAGGCAACCGAGCGGGAGGCGGTGGAACGGGTGTCTGATTGCACGGCCGCGGTGGAGGAGTATCGGACGGGACGGGACGCGGCGACGGCGACGCTGGGCGATGCGAAGGTGGCATTGGCGACGGAGGAACAATTGCTGGCGTCGCATGGCCGCCAACGGATTCCGCTGGAGCAGCGGGTGCGTGAGTTGGGCCAGTTGATTGACCGGTTGACGGGGGAGTTGGGGAGTTTTGACGGACGTCGGGGGCAGTTTGCGGGCGAGATCGAGGACTCGCGGCGGCATGTGGAACGGTTGCGGCATGAGCGGGCCACGGTGGCGGACCAGGTGGCGATCAAGCTGGAAGAGAAGTCGGCATTGGATGCCGACATCCAGACGCGTGAAGAACGGTTGCGGGATCATCGCGGCCGGTTGACCCAGATCCAGACGCGCCGGGGTCAGATCGATGTCGAGTTGGCCCAGAAGACGATGTCGGTGGAGGCGTTGCGGGAACGGATCACCCAGAAGTACCAGTTGAAGATCGAGGACATCACGCCCGAGGTCCTGCGGGTGACGGTGCCGGAGGACGGCGGGATTCCGAAGATCGAGGTGGTGGAGGCGGGAACGGGAGTGGAGGCGGAGGGGGCGGTGGCAACGACGGACTGGGAGTTGGTGGGGGCACAGGTACAGGCCCTGCAGAAGCGTCTCGACGAGATTGGCCCGGTGAATCTGGTGGCGATTGACGAGTACGAGGAGACGGAGGGGCGCCACAACTTCCTGAACAGCCAATGTGACGACCTGATCAAGGCCAAGGCGGAGTTGGTGGACGTGATCGGGCGGATCAATGACGAGACGAAGACCCTGTTCATCGACACGTTCGAGAAGATCCGGGCGAACTTCCAGACGATGTTCACGGAGATGTTTGCGGGGGGTAAGGCGGATCTCCGGTTGGTGGAAGGCGAGGATGTGTTGGAGGCGGGGATCGAGATCGTGGCCCGACCGCCGGGCAAACAGCTTCAGGGCATCTCGTTGTTGTCGGGTGGAGAGCAGACGATGACGGCGGTGGCGTTGCTGTTCTCGATCTACCAGGTGAAGCCATCGCCCTTCTGCGTGCTGGACGAGTTGGACGCACCGTTGGACGAGTCGAACATCATCCGGTTCGTGCGGGTCCTGCACCGATTCCTGGAGCAGAGCCAGTTCGTGGTCATCACCCACAACAAACGCACCATCGGCATGGCGGATGTCCTGTATGGCGTGACGATGCAGGAGCAGGGCATCAGCCGGTTGGTGTCGGTCCGGTTCAACCGGGACGAGAAGCCGGACCCGGGCCAGCGAGTGGCGGGGATAGCCGAGACCGTGAGCCAGCGTTCGCCTCACACGGAACAGGAAGTGGTGATGGCGAAATGAACGGGGCCTGGATCCGGTGGTTTGGAAGGCAATGCAGGCGGTGGTTCCCTGGCCGGGTTGAAGGGTCAGTTGGGGCTTTACCGGATGGGCTGGTGGAAGAAGGGTTTGGCCGAATCATATCCACCCATGCACACTGAGTTCCCGCACGATTCGTACCTGATCCGGAGGAAGGTGTTCACGTTGTTTGGCGGCCAGTTCCACGTGTACGACCCGCATGGGCAGGTGGTGCTGTTCAGTCGTCAGAAGGCCTTCAAGCTGCGGGAAGACATCCGGGTGTACACCGATGAGACGGAGACGGAAGAGCGGTTGTGGATCCGGGCGCGGCAGATCATTGATTTCAGCGCGGCCTACGACGTGTTGGATTCTCAGTCGGGACAGCTGGTGGGGACGCTGAGGAGGAAGGGTTTCTCGTCGTTGTTGCGGGACAGTTGGGAGTTTCTGGACGCGCGGGGGCAGTCGGTGGGGAAGATCGTGGAGGACAGCATGGTGATGGCCCTGCTGCGGCGCCTGTTGACCGACCTCATTCCGCAGGCCTTCCACGCGACGGTCTCGGATCAGCCGGTGGCGAGCTATCGGCAGCGATTCAATCCGTTCATCTTCAAGCTGGAAGTCCAGTTGGCACCGGGGGCTTCGGCGGCGATCCGCACCGAGTTGCTGTTGGCGGCTGGAATCCTGCTGACGGCCGTCGAGGGGCGGCAGGGGTAGTCGGGGGTTGTGGCGACGCTTGGCACCCGGACCAGTTCGGCTAACCTTGGGGCGTCGAGCGTTCCGCACCTGTCACTTTGAAGACCATCGAATCCAGTCCGGCATCCATGAACCGTAAAGTACAGTCCCTGCCCGTATCCCTTCCCCGGCTAGCCCCTCAATTGACCCGCCATTCACGATCGGTGGAGGAATTGATGGACCTGATCCTCACGGGCAAGGCGCCGGAGGAGGGCAAGATGATCCTGTCGGATCTGGTGGGTGGACTGAGGTCGCGTGGCCACGCGATTCCCGATGTCACCTCGACTCCGTACATCAACACCATCCCGGTGCATGAACAGCCGGAGTATCCGGGCGATCTGGAGATGGAACGTCTGATCCGGGCGCATGTGCGATGGAACGCGATGGCGATGGTGGTGCGGGCGAACACGACGACGAATGTGGGTGGCCATCTTTCGACGTTTGCATCCCTGGCGACGCTTTATGAGGTGGGGTTCAACCACTTCTTCCGGGGCGGTGACGACGGGCGGATAGCGGACATGGTGTATTTCCAGGGGCACGCTTCGCCGGGCAATTACGCGCGCTCCTTCCTGGAGTATCGGTTGGATGAAGAGCACCTGAAGAATTTCCGGCAGGAGCTCCAGCCGCATGCGGGTCTTTCCAGTTACCCGCATCCGTATCTGATGCCGGATTACTGGCAGTTTCCGACGGTCTCGATGGGGTTGGGGCCGATCCATTCCATTTATCAGGCGCGATTCAGCCGGTATCTGCAGCATCGGGGATTGATCACCGTGCCGCATGAGGATGAACCCCGGGTGTGGTGTTACATCGGGGATGGCGAGAGCGACGAACCGGAGACGCTGGGACAGATCAACGTCGCCGGGCGTGAAGGTCTGGACAACCTGGTGTGGGTGATCAACTGCAACCTGCAGCGGTTGGACGGGCCGGTCCGGGGCAATGGGAAGATCATCCAGGAGCTTGAGGGGGTGTTCCGTGGTGCGAACTGGAATGTCATCAAGGTGATCTGGAGCGGGCAATGGGACGAGTTGCTGGCGCGGGACGAGAGCGGGTTGCTGGCCAAGCGGATGGAGGAGGTGGTTGATGGCGAGTACCAGAAATACATCGTCGAGCCGGGGAGCTATATCCGGAAGCATTTCTTCGGGAAGTATCCCCAGCTGCTGCGGTTGGTGGATCACCTGACGGACGACCAGTTGAAGCGGTTGCTGCGCGGCGGGCATGATCCGAGGAAGGTCTATGCCGCCTATCATCGGGCGGTGCATCAGCGCAATGGGCGGCCCACGGTGATCCTGGCCAAGACCGTCAAGGGCTATGGGCTGGGAGACGCGGCGGAGGGCCGCAATCCGACGCACCAGAAGAAGGATCTGGGAGAACGGGATCTCCGGCATTTTGCATCGCACTTCAGCGTGCCCCTGCCGGACGAGGCGGTGACGGAGATGCCATTCTTCCGTCCGCCGCTGGAGAGTCCGGAGACGCAGTATCTGTTGGCGCGGCGCAAGGCGTTGAATGGGTTCCTGCCGAAGCGGGAGGTGAAGGCGCCCGTGGTGAAGGCACCGGTTCCCGGGGATTTTCCGGCGCTGTTGAGTGGTGCGGTGTTGAAGGGTGCCTCGACCACCAAGGCCTATACCATCCTGTTGAGCGCCCTGCTTCGGGACAAGGGATTCGGCAAGTACATCGTGCCCATCGTACCGGATGAAGCGCGTACGTTCGGCATGGAAGGGCTGTTCAAGCAGGTTGGCATCTATTCCTCCAAGGGGCAGTTGTACAACCCGGTGGATAACTCGGAGTCGATGCCCTACGTGGAGATGAAGAATGGGCAGTTGCTGGAGGAAGGGATCAACGAGGCGGGATCGATGGGCAGTTTTGTGGCGGCGGGCACGGCCTATTCGACTTATGGCCTGCCGATGATCCCATTGTACATCTACTACTCGATGTTCGGGTTCCAGCGGGTGGGCGACCAGATCTGGCTGGCGGGAGACAGTCGGGCGCGTGGATTCCTGGTGGGAGCGACCTCGGGACGGACGACCCTCAACGGCGAGGGATTGCAGCATCAGGACGCGCACAGTCACCTGGCGGCATCGGGGGTGCCCAACCTGATGTCCTATGAGCCGGCCTATGGCTACGAGTTGACGGTGATCCTGTGCGATGGCATCCGCCGGATGTATGAGCAGGGCGAGGATGTGTTCTACTATGTGTCGGTCCACAACGAGAACTATGACCATGCGCCCATGCCGGAGGGCGAGGGTGTGGCCGAGGGGATCCTGCGGGGCATGTACCGGTGCAGTGCCGGCAAGGATGGCTTGGCCCACAAGGCCCAGATCATTGGATCGGGAGCCATCCTGATGCAGGCGTTGCGGGCGCAGGCGTTGCTGGAGAAGTATGGGGTTTCGGCGGATGTCTGGAGCGCGACGAGTTTCAAGCGGTTGCGGACGGAGGCCCAGGCGGCGAAGCGATGGAACATGCTGCATCCGACCGAACCGGCCCGGCGTTCCTATCTGGAGGAAGTGGTGGCGGGAAAACCGGGGCCGTGGATATCGGTGACGGACAATCTGAAGCTGGTGTCGGACCAGATCGCGCCCTGGATTCCGGGTGGGTTGATGACGCTGGGTTGTGATGGATTTGGCCGGTCCGAGACGCGGCAGGTGTTGCGCCGGTTTTTCGAGATCGATGCCGAGTGCACGGTGGTGGCGACGCTGTATGCCTTGTCCCAGCGGGGAGAGATTCCGGCGACGGTGGTGGCGACGGCGATCCGGGAACTGGGAGTGGATCCGGAGAAGGCGTTTGGCGTGTGTGTCTGAGCATCGACGGCCATGGGTGAAACCCGCAGTCGATTGCCCGGGCGCGGTGTCCTTGTGGTGCTGGAGGGCATCGATGGCGCCGGGAAGAGCACACAATTGCGGCGCCTGAAGGAGGCGTTGGAACGGGATGGGGTGGAGGTGATCGCGGATCGAGAACCGACCGATGGCCCGCACGGGCGTCGGTTGCGGGCATCGGCGGTTGAAGGTCGGCTTGGGCCGCAGGAAGAGTTGGACCTGTTCATCGCCGACCGGAGGGAGCATGTGGCCCAGGTGATCCTGCCGGCGCTGGCCTCTGGCAAGGTGGTGCTGCTCGACCGCTATTACTTCTCCAATGCCGCCTATCAGGGCAGTCGCGGGCTGGATTGGGAGGAGATCCTGCGGGTGAACGAGGAGTTTGCTCCGGTGCCGGATCTCCTGTTGTGGCTCGATCTTCCGCCGGAAGCGTCGGCGTCACGGATCGAGGGACGCGGCATGGAAGTGAACGCGTTCGAGCATCGGGATCATCTGGAACGATGCCGCGAGATCTTCAGCCGGATCCGGAACCCGGCGATGCGGCGGATCGATGCGAGCCAACCGCCGGATGAGGTGTTCGGGGCGTTGTGGGACGAGGTTCGGGCGTTGGTCGGGAGTCGGGCCGGTCGGGACGGTTGAGTGGACCGGACGCGGCTGGAGCAGGGGGGAGGCGTCGACGGGTTGGCGGGTGGTCACTCGGCACGGAGACGGTCGACGAGACGTTCGATGAAGCGGTCGCCCTGGGCGCCCTGCCAGTTGAGTTCGCCCATCCACCAGTGTCGGACATAGCCGCGTTTGTCGATGACATAGACGGTGGGCCACATGGTGTTGCCCCAGGCATCCCAGTTCTGGTTTTTGAGGTCGATGAGGACCGGGAACTTGAAGCCATCCCTGTGGGCTGCCTCGCTGACGCGGGCGGGATCGCGTTCGGCGGCGGTTTCCGGGGTCTGGATGCCGATCAATTCGACGCCCTTTTCGCGGAGCGACTTATACCAGCGGTTGTAGATGTGGAAGTTGGCCTGGCAATTGTGGCATTGGAAGGCATAGAAGTGGACCAGCACCACCTTTCCGCGGAAGTCCGCCAGCCTGACCTTGCGGTCATCGAGCCAGGTGCCGGAATCGATCAGTTCCGGGACCAATGGAAAGACCCGTTCGAATCGGGTGGTGTCGAACTTGACGCCGAGGATGGCGCGGTAGCGGTTGCGTTGCTGGTGGGTGAGGATCTGTTCGGCCTGGGGTCCTTCGGCGGCACGCAGGCGTTGGGCGTTGACGGAAAGGGCGGCATTCCCGACGGCATCGGGTTGTCTTGCGCGCAGGGCTGCTTCATCGGTCCGGGCAAACAGGGCATCGAGGCGATTGAACTGTTCGGGAGAGATCCCGAGGTATTCGACGATCTCGGGGCGGAGCAGGGCGCGACTGCCCTGGGCCTGGAGTTCGAGTTGGCGGAGTCGGGTGAGGGCGGGTTCGCCGAAGCGGCGACCCACTTCCTCGGCCAGGAGGACCTCACCACGGGCCAGGGCGGCGCGGATCTCGGGCTCGGGCCTGCTCCGGTTGCGCATCCAGTCGGCATCGGGTCCGCGAAGGAAATCCTCGAACTCCTGACGGTCGGGTTCGGAGATCTTCATCTCGCGTTGGGCTTCGACGGAATGGGCGAGGTTGAGCAGGGTCTGGGGAACCCGGGTGAGGGAGGCGGCGAGAGGGCGATGGACGAGGACTGTTTCCGATGCCAGGCCGGTGAGGGCGGTGAAGCCGATCCACAGGGACAGGAAGACACGGGAGAGGCATCGGTTGTCGGACCGCATGGTGTGGAGGAAAAGGATGGGCGCCCGGATGCGCAAGAGCGGAGGGGCGGACGTCACGGCTGCGTGGATGAACAACAAAGGGGCGAAGCCGGAACCAATTCTGCACCCTTGGTCCCAGGGATGTGAATCCTTCCGACCGTCGCACGACTGCGCGGGGCGTGGTTGGGTCCCTTTTCAGGTGCAGGTCGGGCGTGGCTCCGGGGGAGCCACCTCGATGAGGGAGGCGAGGGAATCGGGGATGGGCACGGCTTCGATGCCGCCATCGGGTTTGCGGGCGACACAGACGACGACGAGGCGGCCGACGGCGACCTCCTCGACGGGGCCGGGTTCGATGCGGCGGATATGGATCCGGTAGGTGAGGGTGCGGGGACGTTTTTCCTGAACGATCAGGTGGAGTTCCATGACCTCTTCAAAGCGCAGGGGACGACGATAATCGCAGGAGGCATGGACCCTGGGGAATCCGAGGGGTGGTTGATGCCCGGGAAGGATCACGGAGAAGCCGAGGGAACGGAGGAAGGCGTGTTCGACCGACTCCATGTACCTGAAGAACTGGGTGAAGTGGACAATGCCGGCCATGTCGGTCTCGTTGAACTCGACACGGCGGGTGGTCTTGAACTCGAAGGGCATGGAGAAGTGGGGTGGGTGGGATGGGATCAACGACCGGCGAGTTCCGGCAGGAGGGAATGGACGGCATCCATTGTCCCCCGGGCCATGGCGTCGTCGGAGTATCGGCTGAAGACCGATTGCCGCCCGGCATCGCCCAGTTGACGGAGTCGGGTTGGATCCGCGAGCAACGGTCGCAGGGCGGAGGCCAGGGCCTCGGGGGTGTTGTCACCGCACAGCAGGCCTCCGCCGGTATCACCCAGGATTTCGGGATAGGTGATGGAAGACGGCTGGACGAGGGGTGTGCCGGCGGCCATCGACTCGATCTGATAGAGTCCGAAAGCCTCGGAATGGCGGCCGGGGACCGAGATGACGTCGCAGGCGGCATAGAAGGCGATCTTTTCCTCGCGCGACACATTGGGATGGAAGGCGACCCCCTGAAGGAGATCGGCTTTCCGGAGCTTCGACTTCTGTTCCGCCACAAACGGTTCGTCCGAGGGTCCGCAACCGCCACCCACCCGCAGGAACAGGTTGGGGAAGGCACCGTCACGTCGGAGTCGGATATAGGCATCGACGACGATATCCAGGCCCTTCTCGGGACATTGCCGGGCGAAGAATCCGAGGGTGAGGGGATCGCCTGGGGCAGGGGTGCGACGGGGCGGAATGCGGTCATAGCCGTCGAGGCTGATGCCATTGGGAACCACGCGGAGTCGGGCGGGATCGAGTCCGAGCCGTTGCTGCATGCGATCGGCGAAATAGCGGCTGGGAGAAATCCAGCCATCGACGTCCGGGGCGCGTGCGGCGAGCGTTTTCCAGCCTTCGCTGCGCCAGGGATCGGGGATGGAATCCAGGAATGCTTCTTCGCTTTGCAGGAAGACGATGACCCGGGTCTTGAGGGATTCCCGGAGGCGTCGTGCGAACCCGACGAGCAGGGCGTTGGAGAGGAACACGACATCGGGCCGGGGCAGATTGCCGAGCCAGCCGATGAGATCGTCGAGTTCGCGGGTCTGATGGCCCTCCTCGCCGCGCAACATCGAGACGTTGAGTTCGCCGACATCCGAAGCGCGGGTCTTGGCGGCCTTGCCGGAAGCCCACTTCAGGAGGCGGGGGGAATCGAACCAGGACCGCAACCAGGCTGGAGCGGCGTGGTAGCCGGGGATCTTCTGGGAGAGGAAGACATTGATGCCGCCGAAGAAGGTGGGTGTGTTGGTGTGGGAGGCCGTTTCGTCCAGGGTCATGGGCAGGTAAAGCGGCACCATGACGGTGTCGTGACCCTGTCGACGCAAGGCGGCCACCAAGGCGTTGTCGCGGAAACAGTTTCCGCAATACATGCCACCGGCCCCGGGGGTGATCTGGACGAGATTCATCCTGCGCGGAGCAAGGTGCCCCGGACACCGGGAACGCTCAAGCCACCGACATCGTGGACTTCATCCCGGATTCCCTGGGCATTCCGAAGGGCAAGGGTTCAGGAATCTCCGTAATCTCGGCAAATGCCGCGAACATGCGGGTGAAGTCCTTGTCGACATCGCCCGAAAGACAATCCGTGAGGTCATCCGCCACGCTTGGATGACGATCCGCCACGGTGCGAAAACTGACATTGGGATCGTAGAAGGCGTACACCAGCTTGCGCATGTTCTCCATGCTGGCGGACATCGCCGTGCCATAGGCGTTGAAACGGGAGGCGGAAGTGTCCCCTGCGACCAGAGCCTCATGGACGGCGTCGGCCGCCATCACCCCGCTCTTGAGGGCCAGCATGACGCCGCTGGAGAAAACCGGGTCCAGGAACCCGAACGCGTCGCCCACCAGCAGGAGGCCATCGGTGGCGCAGTATTGGGAACGGAAGGTGTACTCCGCCGTGAGCCAGTACTCGCCGAGACAACGACCGGGAGCGAGATGGTCCTCGATCCATCGGTTCTCCTTCACCTCCCGATGAAAGATGGTCTCCGGATCCTTGATGCCGTCCCGGGTGAGGTACTTGCCATCGGCGACCACACCGACCGACACCCGGTTGTTGTGTTGGGGGATGTACCAGAACCAGCCCTTGTCCGGGATGAAGGCCACCGTGGTGCCGCCCTCATCGATGCCGGGATCGCGGAGAGCTCCTTCGTAATAGGTCCACACGGCGACCTTGTTCAGCCTGGGATCGCGTCGACGCCAGGCGTTGTGGGTGGCAGCAATGGCCTCGCGTCCGGTGGCATCGATGGTGACGGGGGCGTGGACGGTGTATTCCTGACCGTCCCGGGTGCGGGCACGGACACCGACATGACGGTCGCCATCGCGCAGCAGTTCGGTGACCTCGACTTCTTCCCGGACTTCGACGCCGTGTTCGCGGGCATTGTCGACGAGCATCTGGTCGAAGTCGCTGCGGAGAACCTGCCAGGTCTGTGCGACGGTCTGGCGGTCGTATCGGTTGTAGAAGTAGAACGGTTGGGAAGCGCGACCGGAGGGGGAGACGAACTGGACGGAATACTTGCGGGTGAAGGCGGACTGACGGAGGCGGGGAATCATGCCGATCCGTTCCAGGGCATGGTAGGTGAAGGGGATGAGGGATTCGCCGATGTGATAGCGTGGGAACTTTTCACGTTCGAGAACGAGGACACGGCGACCGTGCTGGGCGAGGGCGGTGGCGGCTGAGGAACCGGCGGGACCGGCCCCGACGACGACGGCATCGAAGTTCTCGGGCGATTTCATACGCAGACGTACTAATGCGGATCCGGGAATCCGCCAAGCGGGATTCCCGCAATGGGGCAGGCTGCCCTCCGGGTGGGGCTGGACGTTGGGTGGCGATTTCGCCGGATGGGTCGGAAGCCGGAACGGTTGTCCGTGGGATCCCTCAGCGCCCGTCTGCGCCCGGCTTGTCGGATCGGGTGTCTTGCCGACGCGGTTTCCGCGCGGGCTTGGGGTCCCAGGAGGTGTCGGCCTGGGGACGGACGGTGAGGGTATAGCGGCTGGCGGAGCGGGCGAGGCGGACGGGAGAGCCGAGGGTGCGGGAGAGGTGGAGGCTGGTGAGGGTGACGGGAATGGGTCCGGCGGCGACCACGGCGCCGTCCCGCAGCAGCAGGGCGTGGGTGAAGCAGGGGAAAATCTCTTCGACGTGATGGGTGACGAGGACCAGAGCGGGGGCATCGGGGCGGTTGGCGACGCGTTCGAGGAACTGGAGGAAGCGTTCGCGCGCGATGGGATCGAGTCCGGCGCAGGGTTCGTCGAGGATGAGGAGGCGGGGATCGGACATGAGGGCGCGTCCGATGAGGATGCGTTGGCGTTCTCCCTGGGAGAGGACGGCCCAGGGGCGGTCGGCGAGGTGG
>CAZDYB010000042.1:0-3217 GCA_964509045.1 uncultured Akkermansia sp. | reverse complement strand
TGGGCACATTCGACCTGGGAGAGGATGTCGAGGGCGCGCTTGCGATCCGCGCGGTTGGGACGTCCCCAGAAATCGATCATGGCGTAGCGGCCGCTGGCGACGGATTCCAGGGCGGGTTCAGCATCGGCCATGAGTTGGCGGATGGAGGAGCTGACCAGGCCGATCCGGGTACGGAGGGCACGCCAATCGCTTTCGCCATAGCGTTGGCCGAGGAGATCGATGCGTCCGGCGGTGGGCATCAGGTAGCCGGTGAGGGCGGCGAGGAGCGAGGTCTTGCCGGAGCCATTGGGACCGATGACCACCCAATGCTGGCCGGGATCGATCCGCCAGGTGACATCGCGGAGGATCGGGGTGCCATCGCGCAGGATGCGGAGGCCATCGAGGTCGAGGATCGGGGTCACTTGCGGAAGTGGGCGAGGATCTTGCGGGGGAAGTGGGGGAGGGCGCGGAGGACTTCGCGGATCATGCGGGGGCTCATCTCGGACGGAAGTGCGGCGCGCATGTAGGCGCGGGGATGGACGATGTCCGAGGGCATGTTGCGCGACCGCTCGCGAGCCAGGGGAAAGTCCTCGATGCGGATGGAGCGGACGAAGACGAAGAGGTTCTGGATGTACCACCAGGCGATGCCGGGATGGGCCCAGATCTGCCAGCGGATGCAATCGAGGGGTTCGAAGCCGTGTCGTTCGAAGAGGGGAATCCAGTAGCTGGGCCACTGTTCATTGACGTGATGGGTGCCGCCCTGGCCGGGGACAGCGGCGCTGAAGACGACGACATCGCCCAGTCGGCACAGGTCGGCGACGAAGGAAGGGCCGCGGGAAGGTGACAGGTGTTCGGCGACCTCGAGGCAATTCACCAGGTCAAAGGTCCGGTCGAGGCTGAGGGGTTGGGAGAGGTCGCGTTGGAGGAAACGCTCCGGAGGAATCAGCAATTGTCCCGGCTGGACGACCGAACCATCGATGCCGAGGACCTCGCAACCGGCGTCCATATAGGTCTTGGCCCAGGTACCGGAGCCGCATCCCACGTCGACGACCGTCCGGGTGCGGAAGAGTCGGAGGAGGATGGGAACGATGTGGCTGGCGGAGGCGAGGGAATCCTCCTTGAGGCCGTCGTAGTAGCTGACCGAGTAGGGGGACGCCATGGGAAGGGATCAGGAGTTCTGGTAGGCCTCGGCGAGCAGGGTGACGGGGTGGGCGACGCGGATGCCGACGCCGCGGTTCTTGAGGCCACCGACGACCTGGAGGATGCAACCGGGGTTGCCGGTGGCGACCACGGCGGCGCCGGTGGAGAGGATGTGATCGGTCTTCCGTTCGAGGAGTTTTCCGGCCATGTCAGGCTGGGTGAGGTTGTAGATGCCTGCGGAACCGCAGCACCAGCTGGCCTCGGGAAGCTCGACGAGTTTGAGGCCGGGAATGGCGCGGAGAAGCTGTCGGGGTTGGGAGGAGATCTTCTGGCCGTGGCAGAGATGACATGACTCGTGATAGGTGACGGTCTGGCTGGGTTGACCGGCGGACGAAGGGGGTGTGATGCCGATCTCGGCGAGCCATTCGTGGATGTCCTTGACCTTGGCATCCCAGAGGGCGGCGGCATCCGCGTACCGGGGATCGTCGTGGAGCAGCTTGTGATAGTGCTTCAGGTGGGAGCCGCAACCGCCGGCGTTGGTGATGATGGCATCGAAGCGGTCGGGGGGAACTGCTGGAGATTGCGTCGGGCGAGTTCGCAGGCGAGGTCCCATTCGCCATTGTGGGCGTGGAGTGATCCGCAGCAGCTCTGGTTGGGGGGCGTGACAACCTCGCACCCGTTGCGGGCAAGGACGAGGGCGGTGTCGCGGTTGACGTCGGAGAAGAGAAGGTCCTGGGCGCAACCGGTGAGCAGGGCGACGCGGAACCGGCGTGGACCGACGGCGGGAGTGACGGGATCGATGAGTTCGTCGGAGAAGGCGGGTTGGACGGTCGGGGTCATGGCCTCGAGTTCTCGGAGGCGTCGCGGGAGGAGGCGGGTGAGGCCGGAGTTGCGGACGGCATCCTGGAGACCGGTCTTCTGCCAGAGTTGGAGGGCCTTGCCGGCGACCTGGAGTCGGCCGTGATCCATGAAGAGCCAGGCGAGGGTGGCCTTGCGGAGGGCGGTGCGGGCGGGGTAGTCGAGGACCCCGGATTCCTCGGCCTCGGCGCGGGCGTGTTCGAAGAGTTCGGCGTAGTTGACCCCGGCGGGACAGGCCGTCATGCAGGCCAGGCATCCGAGACAGAAATACATTTCCTCGGCGAAGGTGCGGGTGACCTCGAGTCGATCGTCGGCAATGGCTCGCATGAGGGCGATGCGCCCGCGCGGGCTGTTCCGTTCGAGGTGGGTGGCGTCGTAGGTGGGACAGGTGGGAAGACAGAGTCCGCAGTGCATGCATTGTTGCACGACGGAATAGTCGAGGTCCTTGAGATGGGAGCGCGTGGCGGTCATCGCGTGTGGGGAAAGGCTACAGGGGAAGGCGGAGCGGATGGGAGCGTTCTGTTGTGGGAAATCGGGGGAGGCAGATGGGAGTGGGCTCGGGTGCGGGTACGAGTACGAAAGCAGGGCGAACTTCGGATCCCACCATCGTACTCGTACTCGGGAATGCAGGTTGGGGATTGGATGGAGTCTCGTGACCTTGCCTTCCACGGCCTGAAGGGCTGGAGGATCAGAGCCAGGGGCTGAGGGAGTTCGACGACCGATGCCCCGGGTGATGTGGTGGAAGATTCCATGCGCCCTGAAGGGGCATGGGAGATTCGATTTGCCAACCGAAGCAGGGGGAGATGGGACGGTTCCGGTGCCCCTTCAGGGCACGGATATGTGGGTTGGAACAACCCAGGGCATCGGTCGCCGAGCTCCCTCAGCCCTGGGCTGGATTCCGGGTCCCCGTTGGGGACGCAGGCCGGGTTCGAGTTCGAGTACGAGTACGAAGGGAGGGCGAACATCGAATCCCGACATCGTAGGCTTACGCGTAATCGAAGATGCAGGTTGGGGATTGGATGGAGTCTCGTCACCTCGCCTTCCCCGGGTGGGGGTCAGTAGGACTTGCGCAGGTGACTGGGGAGGATGTTCAGTTCGGCGCGGTATTTGGCGACGGTACGGCGGGCGATCTTGATGCCGCGGGCAACCAGCTGATCGACAAGTTCCTCATCGGAGAGCGGCTTGGAGCTGTTCTCATTGGAGATGAGCTCGTTGAGGATGGTCTTGACCGAGGTGTTCG
>CAZDYB010000041.1:0-15909 GCA_964509045.1 uncultured Akkermansia sp. | reverse complement strand
GGAGACAGTTGAGTTGACGTTCGAGGGAGGAAACCTGTTGGGAGACAGCGGACTGGGTGACTCCGTTGGTCTGGGCCGCCTTGGTGAAACTGCTGGACTCGGCCAGATCGCAAAAAACCTTGAAACTCTCGATCTGCATTCAGCCGGAACCAACTGGAGAAGGCGCGGGAATGCAAATGCCGGTTTTCAACCTTGTCCGATGGGCCAACCCATTCACCGGCAGGCCTGAAGCGTCGGGTGACGGGCCGGTCCGGATCCGATCCTCCCTGCTGTCCCTTGAATCAGGATGCGGCGGGTGGCTTGTGGGAAAGGGTTTCGAGGGCGCGGATGGCGGCGGCGTGACGGTTTTCGACGCCCAGTTTCTGGAAGAGATGGGCGGCGTGCTTCTTGGCGGTGGCGGTGCTGATGCCGAGGACCAGCCCGATATCGGCATCGGCCTTGCCCTGGGCCATCCAGAGGAGGACTTCGGCTTCACGGGGGCTCAGGCCAAGGGACTCCAAAGGTGCGGCACTGGAGAAGTCCGGGGCGAATCCGGGGGCGGTCTTGCGTCGGAGATCCTCGCGGGCGAGCCGGATGCGGACGGCATCGAGGAGTTCCTGGCGATCGACGGGTTTGACGAGGTAATCGTCGGCCCCGGCGGACATGCCGGCGCGGATGTCATGACGTTCGCCCCAGGCGGTGAGGAAGATGAAGGGGACGAGCCGGGTGCGGGCGTCGTCGCGCAGGGTCCTGAGGACGCCGTGTCCGTCGAGTTGGGGCATCTGGATGTCGCAGAGGACGAGGTCGGGAACGGAGTTGAGGGCATGCTGGACGCCTTCCAGGCCGTCAGCGGCGGTGTCGACCTGGAACCCTTCCATTTCGAGGACGGTCTGTAGGGATCGCCGCATGGGAGCATGGTCTTCGACGATCAGGATGCGTTTCATGGAAGGATGGGGGAAGGGATGCTGGTGGGTGTGGGAAAGACGGGGAGCTGGACGACGACGGTGGTGCCGCGTCCGGCCTGACTGGTGAGGGAGACGGCGCCGCGGTGAACTTCGACGCAGCGTTTGACGATGACGAGGCCGAGGCCGGTACCGGGCAGTTCCCCGACATTGCGGCCCCGGCAGAAGACTTCGAAGAGACGGGGTTGATCTTCGGCGGGGATGCCGATGCCCTGGTCACGGACGGTGAGGATGGCGTTGTTGGCGATGGCGGAGATCGAAAGGCTGACGGGGGTATGGGCGGGTGAGTACTTGACGGCATTGGTGAGGAGGTTGCCGAGGATGTGGCGCAGCAGGGTTTCGTCCGAATGGGCGGGCGGCAGCGTGTCCGGCGCGATGACATCGATGGGGCACCGGAGACCGGAGGCCTGTTGGACTTCGTCTGCGAGGCGTCGGCAGAAGCTGGGAAGATCCAGCGGACGGGACTGGAAAGCGAGACGCCCGGCCTCGATGCGACCGAGGAGGAGGACTTCATCGATGAGGCCGGCCATGTGACGTGCGGCCTCGACGATGTCCCCGAGGTGTTCGTGTCGACGTGGTGGGGTGAGCCGGTCGAAGTAGGAATCGAGGACCTGGGCGGAGGAAACGATGACACCGATGGGGGTGCGGAATTCGTGTGAGACGAGATTGGCGAAGTTGGTCTTGAGGCGGACGAGTTCGCGTTCCTGTTCGAGGGCGCGATGGAGTTCCTGGCCGGCGCGTTTGCGATCGATGGCGAGGGCGGTCTGATCGGCGACGAAGGAGAGGATCTGTTTGTCTTCCTCGTTGAAGGCGTCGGGGTTGTGATGGTCCTGGACGGCCATGACCCCGATGGGTTGGTCACGGACGAGGAGTGGTGCGCCGAGCCAGATCAAGGCGGGGACACCGGTGGGGATGTATTCGCCGGCCTGCCGGAGGCGCTTGATCTCGGTCAGGTTGGCGAGACAGGTGCGGCCGGTGCGAAGGACGTATTCGGTGAAGCCGGGATGACCGCGGCGGGGAGGGGGTGGAGGATCGACCTCATCGACGTGATAGGGGAAGGAGACGACGCCGGAGACCTGGTCCTGGAGTGCGATGTAGAAATTCCGGGCGGGCATGAGGGTGCCGATGATCTCATGGATGCGCTGGTAGAGGTCCTGGAGATCGCCGGCCTGGTGGATGGCCTCGGAGATCTGGTAGAGGGCCTGTTGGATCCGTTGGGCGCGGGCGCGTTCGGCGACCTCGCGTTGGAGGCGGTCGTTGGTGGCCTGGAGTTGGGCGGTCCGTTCGGCGACGCGCTGTTCCAGTTCGATGTTGAGCGATCGGAGGGCTTGTTCGGATCGGACGCGGACGAGTTTGTTGGCGAGGAGGGCGGCAATGGCGGAGACGAGATCGAGATGATGTGCGTCGAAGAAGTTGGGTTCGGGATGTTCGAGATCGATGACTCCGGCGACCTCGCCGCCGACGAAGAAGGGAACAGCGAGTTCGGAGAGACGGAAGGAGTCGTCGACGATGTAGCGGGAATCGAGGCGGGTGTCTGGAACCATCTCCGGACGGCCGTTGGCGGCGGCGGTGCCGACGACGCCGTGCCCGATGGGAATGGAGATGGGGTGGAGGATCTGGCGGCCGGAAGGTGCCTTGGTACCCCAGGCGGCGCGTTGGACGAGGATCCGGTGGGCGGGGTCGGTCAGGTAAACGACGCAGTCGGGAAGGCCGAGGCGCCCCACGCAATTGCGGGCGACATCCCAGACCACATCTTCCTCCGAATCGAGTTCAAGCAGGGACGAGGCGAGGGAATGGAGGATGCGGGCACCTTCTTCCGAGCGACGGGTGCGATGCTCGGCCTCGCGTCGGGCGGTGATGTCGTGCAGGTGCAGGACGCGATGGTCGGGGCCGGATCGGGAGGGGAGACGGGTGGCGGTGCCTTCGAGGTAACGGACGGTGTGGTCCGGGCTGACGAGTTGGAAGGGTTCGAGCGGGGCGGGGGGGCTGCCGGCGGGTTGGAGGGAATCGAGGACGCGTGCCAGGTGGCGGGCATCGTTGGGGTTCAGGAAGGCGGCGAAGGTCTGGGAATTGAACCGGGCGGGGTCGAGGTTCAGCCAACGTCGCAGGGTGCCATTGGCATAACGGAGGTTGCCCTGATGGTGGAGGATGGCGATGGCGTGTGCGGCCTGTTCGACGAGGGCGCGGAAGTGGGGAATGCGCGCTGAACCGGTCCCGGCATTGCGCAGGCGGATTGAAGTATCACTGGTTCGAGCCATTCCGCCTGTTCCTCCCCTTGGCCGGCAGGGTCTGTGGGCCGGTTCAGTGCGGCAATACTCCGGGGGAGGTATCGAGGAAGGCGGTGAGTGGGCTGGTGGCGTGGGCCTGGAACGACGGGGAACCAAGCCCGGTTTCCCAGGCGATGCGTCCGGCCTCGACGGCGAGTTTGAAGGCGATGGCCATGCGATCGGGATCCGGTGCGATGGCGATGGCGGTGTTGACCAGGACGGCATCGGCTCCGAGTTCCATGGCTTCGGTGGCGTGGGAAGGGGCGCCGATGCCGGCATCGATGACAACGGGAACGGTGGCCTGCTCGATGATGATGCGGAGTTGGTCCCGGGTCTGGAGGCCGCGATGGGATCCGATGGGGGAGCCGAGGGGCATGACGGTGGCGGTGCCGACTTCCTGGAGGCGTTTGGCGAGGACGGGATCGGCGTTGATGTAGGGGAGGACGATGAAGCCTTCCTTCACCAGGCGTTCGGCGGCGAGAAGGGTCTCGATGGGGTCGGGGAGGAGATAACGGGGATCGGGATGGATCTCGAGTTTGACCCACTTGGGGAGGCCGGCGGCGACGGCGAGGCGCGCCAGGCGGACGGCTTCATCGGCGTTCATGGCGCCGCTGGTATTGGGGAGGAGCAGGTAACGGTCGGGGTCGATGAATTCGAGGATGTTGGCGAAAGGATCGTTGCGTCCGGAGAGGTCGGCCCGGCGCAGGGCGACGGTGACGATCTGGGTGCCGCTGGAGGCGAGGGCGGAGCGCATGGATTCGGGCGAAGGAAACTTGCCCGTGCCCAGGAAGAGGCGGGAGGAGAACGAACGACCGGCGATGACCAGCGGCGAAGACAACATGCAGGGGCCGACGATGGCGCCGGGGCATGGGCTTTGTCGAGATGCGGGACCCGTCGTGGGAAACCGCAGGTTGGTTTTCCTGCGTGTTCCAACTTTGGCTTCGTTGTCGGGAAGTTGGGGGTTGTGCCTGCTTTCACGTCAGCGCGGAGTTCTCTTCCAAGACAGACCTGGGTCGAGACGTTAGACAGAACGTTGATGAAGTCCCCACTTCTGGCCTTCGTGCTGGCAACGTTCCTGGCAGCGCCGTCCCCCGCCGTGGCCGCTGCCACAGGCCAGCCGTTGACGATTCCTGACTTCACGAGGAACGACCCCATCCCCACGGGCGCCAGGCACGATTGGAATCTGGGGGCCATCGGGGCACGCGGATGGATGTTCTGCGACAAGATGGTGACCAGTGACGCCCGGCAGGTGGCCATCACGCGGGTCGAGAAGGGTTCGCCCTCCGATGGCATCCTCGCGACGGGCGACGTACTCCTTGGCGTGGGTGGCAAGGCGTTTTCCTACGATCCGCGCACCGAAATCGGCAAGGCCCTTACGGCGGCGGAATCGGAGGTGGGCGGTGGAAAGCTGATCCTGACGCGCTGGCGGGATGGCAAGGTCGAGGAGGTTGTCGTCGGACTGCCGGTGCTGGGCAGCTACAGCGACACCGCGCCCTTTGACTGTGCAAAGTCGAAGCGGATCCTGGAGGAGGGTTGTCGGGCGCTGGCCAGGAAGATCGGACAATCTTCGCACCGGGAAGATCCCATCGTGCGTTCCCTCAACGCGCTTGCCTTGCTGGCCAGCGGCGATCCGGCCCACCTCCCCGTGGTGAAACGCGAGGCGGAATGGGCGGCCGGCTATACGTCCGGCTCGATGCAGACCTGGCACTATGGATACGTCCTCCTGCTGCTATCCGAGTACGTCATTGCCACGGGCGATACCTCCGTCATGCCGGGACTGCGGCGCATCGCGCTGGAGGCTGCCAACGGTCAGAGCGCAGTCGGTTCGTGGGGGCACGGGTTCGCGGTGGCGGACGGCCGGCTTGGCGGCTACGGCATGATGAATTCCCCGGGAGTGCCGCTGACCATTTCCCTGGTGCTGGCGCGCGAGGCCGGCGTGAGGGACCCGGAAGTGGCCCGAGCCATCGAACTCAGTACCCGACTCCTGCGATTCTATATTGGCAAGGGCGCGATTCCTTACGGGGATCACCATCCCTGGATCGAGAACCACGACGACAACGGCAAGTGCGGCATGGCCGCCGTCCTGTTCAACCTGCTTGGGGAGGCGAACGGCGCGGAATTCTTCTCGCGCATGAGCCTTGCCTCCCACGGACCGGAGCGTGACACCGGGCACACCGGCAACTTCTTCAACCTGCTCTGGGCGATGCCTGGCGTTGCCCAATCCGGTCCGAACGCCGCCGGCGCATGGATGAAGGAATTTGGCGGATGGTACTTCGACCTCGCCCGACGTTGGGACGGGACCTTCGTCCATCAGGGTCCCCCTGAACCGGATCACGACAGCTATGAGGGCTGGGATTGCACCGGCGCCTACCTGCTGGCCTATGCGATGCCGCTGAAGAAGATCTACCTGACCGGCAAACGTCCCGCCATCACCCCGCAGTTGGAGCCCGCCGCCGCCCAGGCACTCATCCTTGACGGGCGCGGTTGGAACAACAAGGACCGCTACAGTGCCTATGATCGCTTGAGCGACGATGAATTGTTGGAGCGCCTCGCCAGTTGGTCTCCCATCGTCCGCGAGCGGGCCGCGATGGCCATGGGACGCCGCAAGGAGCCGCCCGTTCCAGCACTGCTCACGCTGCTCGAATCCCCGCGACTGGAACCCCGCTACGGCGCGTGCCAGGCGCTGGTCGCCCTCCGCAAGCGGGGAGCTCCCGCCATCGACCTGCTCAGGAAATCGTTGGCGCACAGCGATCCCTGGTTGCGCATCAAGGCCGCCGACGCGCTGGCGAGCATCGGCGCGCCGGCGTCTCCGGCGGTGCCGGAACTGCTCGATCTCCTCGCCCACTTCGACCCCGCAAAGGATCCACGTGGGATGCAGCAGCGATATCTTTCCTTTGCCTTGTTCGATCGCCCGGACGGCATGTTGAGCCGGTCGCTTGAGGGAGTGGATCGCGAAGCGCTCTACACGGCGGTGCGGGCGGGGTTGAAGAATCAGGACGGGCGCGCCCGCGGAGCCATCGGCTCGGTTTACCGGAATCTCTCCTTCGAGGAGATCAAGCCGCTCCTGCCCGCCATCTATCAGGCCGTCGTCGAACCCGCTCCCAGTGGTGAGATGTTTGCCGACACCATCCGCGTGGAAGGACTCCGTCTGCTGGCCAAACATCGGATCGAGGAAGGGATCAGCGCGTGTGTGAAATACACCCGCGACCAGAATCCATGGTCCAGCGAGAACCGCACGCCGGAACTGATGAAGATCCTGCTCAGTTACGGCACCCACGCGAAGGCGGTCATCCCGGAGTTGACCCGGATTGGCGACTACTTCGACAAGGACGAGAAGAATTTCCCGAAGCACCTGATGCGGTTGAAGGCGAAGAGCGTGCGTGAAACCATCGCGGCCATCGAAGCTTCGACGGACTCCCCGGAACTCATCCGTCTCAAATAGGATGAAATCCACCTGTTTGCCCGAAGAACCGATCCGGCGGTCCGCCCCTGCCCGGAGTTTTGTGCGTTCCCTCGTTCTGGGCATCGCCCTCGTCCATTTCGCCGGCGCCGCAGCGGCCGCCAGGCCCCTCAAGGTGTACATCCTCGCCGGGCAATCCAACATGCAGGGTCATGCCAGGGTCAGCACCTTCGAGCATATCGGCATGGATCCGGCGACCCAGCCGATGCTCGCGGAAATGCTCGGTCGCGATGGGAAGCCCAGGGTGTGCGAGAGGGTCTGGATTTCGTCGATCGGTTGCGCGGAGGCGGAACAGACGGGGAAGCTGACGGCAGGCTTCGGCGCTGCGGGCAGCGAGCCGAAGATCGGTCCCGAGTTCACCTTCGGTCTCTACCTGCAGAAGTTCACCGATGCACCCATCCTGCTCATCAAGACCTCGTGGGGTGGCAAGAGTCTGAACACGGATTTTCGTCCGCCCAGCGCCGGTCCATATCCGTTCAGTGAGTCCCAGCTCGCCGCCTTTCAGAAGAAGGGCAGGGACGTGGCGGCGATGACGGCCGAGAAGGCGAAGGCGACCGGGGTGAACTACCGGCTCATGGTCGATCATGTCCGTCGGGTGCTGGCCGACATCAAGCGTGTGGTGCCGGACCACGATCCTGCCCAGGGCTACGAGTTGGCGGGATTCGTCTGGTTCCAGGGCTGGAATGACATGGTGGATGGCGACACCTATCCGCAGCGTGACAAGCCCGGCGGTTACGATGCCTACAGTGCGGTGATGGCCCATTTCATCCGGGATGTGCGGCGCGATCTGGGCGCACCGAAGCTCCCATTTGTGATCGGCGTGCTCGGTGTGGGTGGGCCGACGGCGGATTACGGCCCCGAGGAACTGCGCTACAGGGCGATCCACCAGAATTTTCGGGATGCGATGGCGGCCCCGGCACGGGCGCCGGAGTTCGACGGCAATGTCGCGGTGGTGTTGGCGGAGAGGTACTGGGATCGCGAGTTGAAGGTGGCCCGATCGAAGGAGGATGCGATCCGGCAGCGCGCCAGGAAGCTGACCAAGGAGGGCAATCTCAAGCCAGGGGACGAGAAGGTCGCCGTGGAAAGACTCCGCATGGAAGGACTGACGGAGCGCGAACGGTTGGTGTTGGAGAAGGGGATCTCCAACCAGGAATACCACTACCTCGGTTCTGCGAAGATCCTTGGCGGAGTTGGCAAGGGGTTCGCCGAGGCCATGGCGGAACTGGCACAAATCAAGTCGGGGGAATGACGGACGATTTCTTGCAGGAGATGATGCGCCGCCCTCCGGAGTGCCGTTCATTGGACTTGGAGTTGAAGGCTGCCATGGAAGTCAAGGATGTGGCCGGTTGCCGCCTCCTCCTCCGGGAGAAGGGGCGGTGGCTGGCGCAGTTCAAGTCGTACGAGTTTGCGGAACTCATGGATGCCGCCATCCGGGCCGATTCGGCGGCGGCCGAACTTGTGGAGTTGCTGCTCAAGTCGGGTGTTGCTGCTCACAGCGTCTATGACCGGATCGGCCCAGAGTACCAGCACACGCCCTTGGTCACTGCCGCCCGGATCGGCCGTTTGGACCTGATTCAGAAGCTCGTCGCCGCGGGCGCCGATCTCTTCTGGGCGAGTCCGTCGGGCACGAACGTGCTGAGCGAGATCCATCCGAGCAGGGCCAGGCAGGACTTCGTCAGCGACACTCCGGCCATGGCCCAGGTGCGGGAATGGCTGACGGAGCAGGGCGTGCGGATGGACCCGCTCTGTGCCGACAGCCGGAGAAAGCTGTTATGGGCCTCACGGGACCCAGGATCCTGGCCCGATGTTCCCACGCTCCTGGGCATGGGAATTCCAGTGGAGGAGACGGGATGGACCCCCTTCATGCTGGAGCTCGCCACGGGGGGGGCGGGCGTCGATCAGGTGAATGCGCTGGTCGCGGCCGAGCTTCACCATCGCGATGCCTGGAGCCGGACGCCGTTCTTGCTGGCGGTTGCGGCCGGGAACCTGGGGGTGGCCCAGGCCTTGGTGAATCGGGGGAGTGATCTTCTGGCGATAGGACACTACGGCGCCACGGCGCTCTCCATCGCAGCCGAGTACAACCTCCCGCACATGATCACGTGGTTGTTGGAGAGTGGCATCGACTTGGAAGATTGGAACTCGCTGGGTTGCCCAGCCCTGCAGGAAGCGGTTCAGGCGGATTCGCCCGAAGCGGTCCAACTCCTCCTCCGGAAGGGAGGCGATGTCCGTAAGCGGGATGGTCAGGGGTATGCGCTGATCCATGGCGTGTCGTACCGGGGTGACTTCGCGATGCTCAAACTGCTTCTGGATGCGGGTGCGGAAGTCAATGATGTGTCCGGTGGGGGAAGTTGGCCCTTGCACGATGCCTGTCAGGCGGGCAACGCAGCCGCAGTCGCTTTCCTCCTGCAAGCCGGAGCCGATCCCAATCTGACTTCCACGGGAGAAACCGCCCTGTTCGCTGCGGTTGCCAAGGACAGCCTGGAATGTGTCCACCTCCTGGTGCAGGCGGGCGCTGACGTGAACGCCACGGATTGCGACGGATGGACCTGCCTGTTCCACCTTCGTTCCGAGCGGGTCGCACGGTTTCTGTTGGAACAGGGGGCGGATCCTGGAAATCCCGATCAATGCGGCGGCTTGCCAGAAGACTGGGGAGGGGTGCCCATGGCTGTCCGGCAGTTGCTGCGAGACCGACGGGGTGAACGCCGGCGGACAAACCGATGAAGCAGTCCGCCCGCTTCGCTGAAACCCCGGTTTGCCCACCGCGAAACCCGGGAGTCAATGGGGTCGCGTCGAACCAGTTGACAATTGAAACGCCTGCGTGCCCTCCAGCCATCCAAGGGAGGCAGCCCGCCCAAATGTAGAATATTCAGACACGACCCCATTGCGTCCCCATTGCCTCCTGGAAGCAGTACGCTCCGGCCGTCACCGGTGGGGTTCCCGGGTTCGGCCGACGGGAGACGGGGCGTGCCGATTGAGGATGGCTTCCGCAGCCGCCCAGCCCGAGAGCGCCGCGCCCTCGACCCGCGGACCACCGAAGGCGTCGCCAGCGATCACGAGTGGCGGTCTCTGGCTCACGACCAGGCAGGGTTCTTCCCCGACCCGCATCGGCTTGCTGTAGCGCCAGCCGTGGACCTGGAACGTCTGGATCCCCGCGCCAAGCCATGGCTCGGCGGCATCCAGCAGGACGCGACCGCTCTCCAGTCGGTCGCGATCCCAATGAGCCAGGCTGAACGCATGCGTGGAGTGGATCGTCACGGCTGGCTCCGAGGAAACCCCCTTCAATTGATTGTCGGCGATCCAGGCGATCGGTCCGTCGGTGGGCGCGAGGCTGCCGGGAGCCGGTATGAGCGATGGACCTGCGAGCACGGCCAGCACGGCGAGGCAACGGGTGTATTCGATGGCCTGAAGCCGGGTCCGAAGATCCGGTGAAATGACGACTTCGCTCGTGTCGAGCATTGCCAGCGACTGCGGGACGGGTGGGGTGAGTACGATGGCTTCGGCCGTGAAGGTGCGACCCGCTTCGGTCAGGATGGACCATCGATCTCCGACGGCACGCAATGCGACCACCTGTGTTTCCAGTTGGAGATCGAGTCCAAGGGCGAGGTGCCGGGGCAGGGCGGACATCGAGGGTTTTCCCCGCCACCTCGCATCACCTTCCGGATCCCCGTCGAGACCGCGAGACCATTCCTCCAGCCCGCCCAGCTTCCGTGCTTCCTCCAGCACGGCCGCGAAGCGTCGGTCACGGCTCGTGATGAACTGTGCTCCGTGATCGAAGGTCGCGCCCCCGATGCGCCGGCTCGCCATCCGGCCGCCGGGGCTGCGGCCCTTGTCGAGGATGAGCACCCGGCGACCCGCACGCTGCAATTCCGTCGCCGCGATCAAGCCTGCCATCCCGGCACCGATGACCAGCACGTCCGTGGTCGGTTCCAATCCATTCATTTCAACCGGTATCCTTGTTGCAGGGCCAGTCTTGTCGGCTGGATCCTGATCCACAATGCCTTCGTCGCTGGATCACCCTTCGTGCCCCGCGCAGCCGCCGGGATGGGGGTGACTCCGCCTCCAGCGAAGGACAGGGGTAGGCAGCGGAGCGGGGACAGCCTACTGTTGTCGGATTGAACCTGGCCCTGATCCTTTTTTCCGCGGTTTCGTTCTTCGGATATGGATTGGCGTGCTTTTTCTCCCCTTACATGAAGCGGGAGTTTGACCGCTACCGCCTCGGATCGCAGCGCATGCTGGTCGGCGGACTGCAGGTATGCGCGGCCTTGGGCCTGCTGGCGGGCCTGAGCCAGCCATGGATGGGACGCGCGGCATCGGCCGGGCTTGCCTTGATGATGCTGGTTGCGGTGGGTGTCCGTTTCCGGATCAAGGACGGGGTGCTCCAGACAGTGCCGGCCCTGTTTTATCTGGCGTTGAATGCCTACCTTTGTGGGGTGGCGTTCTGAAGGTGCTGGCCCGCTAGAGAACGGCGATCGCCGTGCACATGGCAAAGACCCCCAATGCGGGCAGGGATTTCCTGATGGGGTCCTTCACCTTGAGGTGCATGAAGAGCGCCCCGAGCATCAACAGGCCCAGACCCAACGCGGCTGGCTGGGCTACGGGGTGGAACCAGATCGCTGCGATGAGCGCCACTGCCAGGCTGACCTTGAGCACACCGACCACGCACATGAACCAGAAGGGCAGTCCATAGGCGGCAAACTCCTCGGTGAGGTTCTTTGCCCCGCCACCCCGGAATGGCGTGGGCCGGCCCGGGCGGAGCAGCCAGACGTTCAGGATTCCAAGGGCGACGCCCAGTTGGAGAGCGATGAGAAGGTATTGCACGGTGTGCGAAAAAGGATCCCGGGTCCCCTGGACCGATGTTTTCCAGACTGTTCCCCGTCGTCCGGGACCGCAAGCGAATGTCTGGAGCGTCTCCATCAAGACTGGATCCAGACGATCAACCGCATGGGACTCGTCAGACCGTTCAGTCGGAAGTGCGGCCGCAGGTACAGGTGGAAGGCCCACCTTCCGTTGAGTTCCGGAGTCTCTCCGACGACGACCTGTCCGTAGGCGAGCGGGAAGCGCGCCTTGGATTCCTCCGAGGCCGGACTGCCGCACACAAACTGCTGGAGCCACGGATTCAGGAAGCCTTCCCACTCTTCCTTCCGGGAAAAGCGACCGGCATTGAGTCGGATCAGCACCATCAGGTGGTGGGCGAACCGACAGCACGGCAGCAGGTAGGGAAATGTGGCTGCCAACCGCGCGTTGATCGTCGCCTCAGCGCTGTCTCCGATCATCGGCTCGTGAAGCGATGGGGCTCCCTGGAATACCGCATCGCTGGATCCCCGGAAGTGGCAGAGCGGAATCAGTCCGCATTCTTGAAGCCCGATCTCCGTGCGTTCTGACAGGGCGACTTCGGTGGTCCGCTCCTGAACTCCGCCGTACTGGTCGGTCGGGAAGGTGTCCACCGGCAGCCCTTCCACCAATCCCCCGGACTCGCGACCGCAGATGGAAGCGGCCCAGCCATACAACTTGAACGCCCGGTTGACGCAGGTGGCCAAGAGATAGGCCGCGTTGGACCAGACATGGTGCGTGGGTTTCCCATTCCCCGTGTCTTCCTCGAACTCGAATTCGTCGACCGGATTCTTGTCGGCGCCATAGGGGATGCGGGAAAGGAAACCGGGGACGGTGAGTCCCACGTAGCGGGCCTCCTCGGACTTTCGGAACAACGTCCACGCGGCGTAGTCGGGGCGTTCGTAAATCCGAGTCAGTTCCCGCGCCTCGTTCACCTGGCTCCAGGATTCCAATCCGAGAAGGGACGGTGCCGCTGCGGCGAAGAAGGGTGCGTGAATGGCCTGGGCGATCCGTGCAAGAGCCATGAGCAGGGGAAGATCCTCCTCCGAGTGATCGAAGGCGTAGTCTCCCACCAGCACGCCGAATGGATGGGGTTGTTCCGTGTGGAACGGATCCACGCCGAGCTTGAGGTGCAGTGGCCCCGGCTCCGCCCCTTCCGTGCCGGGCACGAGGCAGGAATGGAGCTCGGCCTTGGTGACGTTGAGCACGGCGATCTTGAGCGTCTCGTCTGTCTCGGTATTGAACACCAGGTGACGGAGCCCACGCCATGTCCCTTCCAGCGCCCGAAAGGTCTCATGATGCAGGATCAGGTTCACCAACCCGGACAATCTCCGGTCCAGTTCGCTGACCAGCGCCGCGATCGTCCTGAGCGATTCACTGCTGACCAGCGATGACTGGCCCAGGGCGGCCGTGCACAGGCTTGCCACCGACTGGACAACACCGGACTTCCGAAGTGCCGGAGTAAAAGGGGAGCTCCCCTTGTCCAGGAGTCCGGCGAATGGGTCGGAGTCCTGCGGAACGGGGGCACCGGCGAGGGTTGCCGAGGGTGCGGTCGTGGTCGTTGCCATGGTCCGCTTCACCTCCGGATCGTCGAGGATCTCTGCCAACCGCTTTGCCGGACCGTCCTTGCCGCCGACGGAACCGAGCTGTGAAACCTCGGTCCGGATGTCCATCAACCGCTGCAACGGCGCGACCTGACGGACAATGGCCGCGGGTGAGAAGTCGTCGAGGGATTCGAAGGCCAGTTCAATCGTGAGCGTTCCTTCGCCCGACAAGGTGTTCATCACCTCGAAGCAAAGCCGCGCATCCGCCGACTTCAGCACCTCGTCGAAGTTGTCGACATCGACATCGACGAAACGTCGGACGGCCAGGTCGGGGAGCGCCTTCGCCGGCATTCCGCTCAGGTCGGCCAGGACGCCCACCCTGAAAGGAAGCTCGACCACCTCGCTCGTCCCGGCCCCTTCCGGGCCAAGGTAGAGGCCGGGTGTGTACGGGAATCGCTCCGGATGATTTCGTTCGATGAAGGTTTGTGAGCCGGTGCGCATGGAGTGGGTGGGATGGAGTGGCCGACACGGCACACGTCGCATCTGGAAACGTACGGCGCGTCGCCAATCGGGGAATCGGCCTGGAGGCTAGCCCCGCCTGGGATCCGAAGGCAACACACGGCCGCTTCCGGTGCCCCTTCAGGGCACGGATCCGGGGGGTGGGACAACCCAGGGCATCGGTCGCTGGTGCTCCCTCAGCCCTGGGCTGAATTCCCGGTCCCCGGTCGGGACGAGGCCGGTCCGGTCGGCCTGAAGGGCCGGAGGAACAGAGCCCGGGGCTGACAACCCGGCGCACCGCACCATTCTGCCGCGTTCTGTGTGTCCTCTTGCGGCCCAACCATCGACGGATGAGCTGCGATGGAATGCAAGGAGATCGAAAGCGAGACACCGAAGGCGGACGCGCTCGCAGTTTTCGAAGCCGCCGCCAGAAAACTGCCCGGCATCCTCTTGCTTCATCCCTGGCTTCTACCCACCGGAGTCACGTTTTTGGGAATGGCGCTGACCGGCAACAAGGCCCGACCATGGAGCCATGAACCCTGCGCTTGTCCGTATCGCACTGATCCTGTCGGGAGTTCTCGTTGCCTGTTTCGGCCAGGCTGCCGAGATCGAGCTGACCCTGCAGACGCGGGATCCGGTGACCGGACAACCGAAGTTCACCCGGGAAAAGGTGGATCCGACGCGGGTGGGGGTGATTGCCGTGGATGTCTGGAACTTTCATTGGTGCAAGACGGCGACCATGCGGGTGGATGCGATCGTCCCACGGATCGATCAGGCGCTGGAGGCGGCGCGTGGACTCGGGATGAAGGTGATGCTTTGCCCGAGCGATGTGGTGGAGAACTACGCGGGATATCCGCAGCGCGAGGCAGTGTTTGCCCTGGTTCCGGTTCCCGTGCCGAAGGTCGTCGAGGTCACGTGCCCTCCGGTCCCGGACGCCGGCGGCTGCGCCTGTGGGCGGGAGCGGTGCGCGGTGAACTACGGATGGGACGGAATGCATCCGGGGCTGCGGATCGGCCCGGACGATCTGATGCCGGATACGCAGGCCGAGGTGTACGCCATCTGTCGTCGTCACGACCTGACGCACCTGATCTACGTGGGGTTCCACACCCAGGTGTGTCTGTTGGGAAAGCCGATGGGCTTGAAGGCCATGAAGGAAGCCGGGCTGCGATGTGTGCTGGCGCGGGACATGACCGATGCGCACCCGGGGTATGATCCTTCCCGCGGGTTCACGCCGGATCTGAACACCGAGCAGGTGGTGGAGCATTTCGAGAGGCACCTGGCTCCGACCGTCCATCTGGAGGACGAACTGAAGCGGATCGGGCGTTGGGATGAGACCCGGATTCTGGACCCGGTCCGGATCGCGCCCTGGGGAACGCCGATGCGTCCGCATCTGTTTGAGGAAGCCATCACGGTCACCCTGGCGACGCCCTTGCAGTCGGGGGCCGAGATCCGCTACACGCTGGATGGAAGCGAACCCTCATCTCAATCCGCGCTCTACTCGCAGCCGTTGGTGTTTGAGGGGAGTACGCGACTGAGGGCGGCAGCATTTCGGGACGGACGCAGGATCTGCGCGACCTCGGAAGGGACTTTCGTCCGCATGGGTGCGGTTCCCCCCATGCCGGACGTGTTCATCGGGGATCTGAAGCCTGTCCGAAACGTGGGCTTCGGACACACCTACGGCGGCGAGGTGCGCTACTCAGGGAACACCCGGGCACCGCAGAAGGATCGGGCGAACCCGGGGGGGGAATTGCGGGTGGATCGTCGGGCGTGGACCAACGGGATGGGGGTGCATGCGCCGTGCGCGCTGATGTATGCGATCCAACCGGGATGGAAGCGTTTCGTGGCGTTGGCCGGGGCGGATGAAAACCTGATTGCCGCCAGCAACGGATCCAATCTTGCGAAGCATCCCAGCGTGGGGTTCAAGGTGTTCATCGATGGACGAGAGGCGGCGGCCAGCCCGGTGATGCGGGCATTGTCCCGGGGGTGGCGGTTTGACGTGCCCATTCCCGAGGGAGCACGAGTGATCAGCCTGGTGGCGATGGACGCCGGGGATGGTTCGCGCGAGGACTTCGCTGACTGGGTAAACGCGGGATTTGTGACTGCGAAGTAGACGGTGTTGCGACGACGAAGGGGGCGAAGCGCGCCCGTCGATTCCTGCTGGGGGTGCGGTTGTCCCACGAACCCGTGATCGGTCCATCCAACATCATCCGGGACGGTGGGAGTGCGACCGAGGGGCGGGTGTCGTCGTGGTGGCGGTCGTGATGAACCGGAACCGGAGGTCGAAATCGTCAGGAATGCAGGGCGCGGCCGTCGACGGCCAGGGCGGCTTCCTTGAGGATCTCGGCGAGGGTCGGGTGCGCGTGGGAACA
>CAZDYB010000040.1:0-16029 GCA_964509045.1 uncultured Akkermansia sp. | reverse complement strand
ATCCGAATGGGTCACTACTCCGGAGGGGTTTGAGAACCCTCTTCAACCCCTCTGCGGCAGGTCACCATCCTTCATCCATTCCCGGGGGGTGCGTTTCGCGGCCCCGGTTACCGGTCCCAGCCCTTCGGATTGAAGACGCCTGCAACCACAGAGTTTAGGCCATCAACAGAAGGCCAGGGCACATGAAGATCGAACTCCTGCGATCGACGGGAATCTTGCTCCTCATTCCGAGTCCGGCGGATGTCTGGAGGTGGGGCGCGATTGCCATGGGGTTTTCACCCCATCGGGAACCACCCCATGGAGGGAACGCCCCGACATCCGGCACGGTCTGGCGCTGAGATCAGCGATTTCCCTCATTCGACGACTGCGCCGGGCGAGCCCCGATGTGGTCTGTAGAAGGCACATCCTTCCGTAACCAACAACAAAGTAATCCATGAACATCCATCATCCATCCACATTGCCCCCGGGCAGGTTCCCTCCTGACGGAGCGGACCGATTCCACGTACCTCAAGCCAAGGGACCCAAGCGACTGCTGGGCCTGATGGCAGGCCTGTTGGGCCTGTTGCTTGCGGCACCTCCGGAGGTGCACGCGCAGCAGACCCCTCCGGGTTGTACCGGCAGCGGACTGGGCATCTCGCTCTTCACGAGCAGCCCGGACGTGCACATCGGCGACACCATCCGATACAGTGTCAACGTCTTCAACGGCATCCCGGGATCTCCCCGGATCGTCTGCGATGCCATCGACATCCAGGCGGGCATCGTCACGCCGGATGGTGTCACCAACCGCATCACCCTGGTGCGGAATGCGCTGAGCAATGGCCAATCGGACTTCTATACCGACGTGGTCAGCTATGTGGTGCGGGCCCAGGACATCCGGCCTGACGGATCGGTCCGTGCGACGGCGTTTGACGACGGCATCATCCTGCAGAACGACACGCCCAGCCGGGGTGGCAGTGATCAGGGTGTGAATACGGAAGTCAGCCAGCCGTGCATCGGCATCAGTGTCACGTGTCTTGGAACCACCGGTCAGGACGGATTGATCACGTTCTCGGGCATGGTGACCAACTGTGGCAACAACACACTGGTGGGCGTGACGGTGACGAACAGCAATGAAAACGGGTTCTTCCGGGTTGTGTTCACCAACAACATCCTCCGCGGTGAAGTGGTGCCGTTCACCGGCAGCTTCCGACCCTTGAACCCCTGTACGATCGACACAGTCACTCTGGTGGCCACCGGCGTGGATCAGTTCACGACCAATCCGCGGACGGTCACGGCCAGTGCGAGTGCGACGTGTTCGACGGTCCTGACGCCGGGGATTGAGGTCACCAAGATCTGTCCGGTGGGCCCGGTCTCGCCGGGACAGCAGCTTGTCTATACCGGCACGGTCCGGAACACGGGCAATGTCACATTGACGAACGTGACGGTGGTCAGTGATTCGCCGGCCAACACCACGGTGTTGACCCTGGCGACACTGGCTCCGGGCGCGACGGCGAATTACACGGGCAGCTATACGGCTCCGGTGGACTGCTCGACGACGAGCGGTGTGGTGGCGCGTGGCGCGAGCATCTGCGGAGTTCCGGTGACCAGCTCGGCCAGTTCGACCTGTGCGATCGTGACGACTCCCCTGATTGCGGTGACGACGGTCTGCGCGACCGACGTGGCGGCTCCCGGTGGAGTGCAGACCTACAACGGAACGGTCCGAAACACGGGCAACATTCCCCTGAAGAACGTGGTGGTCCGGAGTGACCGGCCGTCGGCGAACACCACGGTGTTCACGGTGGCCACGTTGGCGCCGGGCGCCACGGCCACCTTCAGCGGTACCTATACGGTGCCCTTGACCGATGCCTGCGCGGTGACGACGACGGTGGTCGCCACGGGCGAGGACATCTGTACGGACGCCTCGGTGACCTCGACGGCAGTGGTCACGTGCGGAGTGACGACGGCACCCTCGCTGGCGTTGACACTCGACTGTCCGACAGTTCCGTCCGCGACGGGAGGACAGATCATCTTCACCGGCACGGTGAGGAACTCGGGCAATGTCACGTTGAACAACGTGTCGGTTGTCAATTCCCAGGCTTCGCCCAGCACGGTGCTGACGGTGGCGACCCTTGCGCCGGGCGCCACGGCAGGCTTCTCGGTCAGTTTCACGACCCCGATGGATGCCTGTGAGGTCTCCGCCACGGTGACCGCGAGCGGCACGGACACCTGCACGACACTTGGAGTCACAGCGACCCGGTCCGTCACCTGTCCCCTGATGACGGCTCCGGCGCTGGTGGTCACCCAGGAGTGTCCGCCGTCCCCGGCCAGCCCGGGCGGTCTCTTCAGCTATACCGGGACGGTCCGCAACACGGGCAACGTCACCCTGACCAATGTGGTGGTTTCAGATGATCGCAATGGTTTCGCCGGAACGCCGACAACGACCTTGTGGGCGGACGATGACGCCCCTGCGGGTTCGACGCTGAGTGTGGAAGGCGACGACTCGTGGAACTTCGTACAGTCGAACCCGGCACCCTTCAGTGGCAACCGGGCTCATCAATCCAATCTGGGTACCGGCCGTCGCCAGCACTTCTTCGAGGGTGCGAACGAGGGTCTGACGGTCAACACGGGTGACATCCTGATCGCCCACATCTATCTCGACCCGGCCAACCTGCCGAGCCAGGTGATGTTGCAGTGGAACGACGGCACGAGTTGGGAACATCGTGCGTACTGGGGTGCGAACCTCATCAGCTACGGCCAGAACGGGACCGACAGCCGTCGCTTCATGGGCGCGCTGCCTCCGGCCGGTCAATGGGTTCGGCTTGAAGTGCCCGCCCGACTGGTTGGGCTTGAGAACACGGTCCTCCGGGGTGCCTCGTATACCCTGTTTGACGGACGTGCCACCTGGGATGCCCTGGGCAAGCTGTCCGGCGTGGCGAACCCGACGCAGGTCTTCACAGTGGCCCGACTGGCCCCGGGCGCCTCGGCCAGCTTCAACGGCAGCTATACGTTGCCCGCGACCGGCACCTGTTCGGTCACCAGCACGCTCATTGCGTCGGCGGCTGACAAGTGCACGGGAGTCAATGTCACGGGGACGACGAGCGTCACCTGTCCGTTGCTGACCGCACCGGCGATCGAAGTGAGCCAGGCTTGTCCCCCCTCTCCGGGTGTGATGGGTCAGTTGCTCAACTATACCGGGACCGTGAAGAACATCGGAAACATCATGCTCACCAATGTCGTGGTGCGGAACAGCCGCACTGGGACGACACCGGTCCTTGTGCTGGCGACGCTGGCGCCGGGCGCTTCAGCTGAATTCACGGGCAGCTACGTGGTGCCGGTCAACTGTTGCACCATCTCGAGCACCGCCACCGCCACGGGCGGCGACATCTGCACCGGCACGGTGGTTGTCGACACGGCGACCTCGACGTGCCTGGTCCTCTCGTCGCCGCAGATCACGGTGACAAAGAACTGTCCGCTCGTGCCGTCGGTTCCGGGTGTCTTCCACGAGTACACCGGCACCGTCATGAACACGGGTGACATCACCCTTACCGATGTCTATGTGGTCAATGATCGCACGGGCGCCGATGCCCCGATGATCGGGCCCCTGACATTGGCCCCTGGCGAGTCCGCCGATTTCTCAGGCGCCTATATCTATCGTGCTGACTATTGCGGCAACGATTCAGTCATTGCCACGGGCATCAGCATCTGCGGCGTCAGTGTGACCAACCGGGCAACCACGATCTGTCCGGCGATCTCGACCCTGCCTGGCATCGAGGTCACCAAGAACTGTCCCGAGGTTCCTCCGAGTTTCGGCACCCCGTACACCTTCACCGGCACGGTGCGCAACACGGGCAACGTGACCCTGATTGACGTCTACGTGGTCAACAGCCAACCGACCAACAACTCGCCGGTCATCGGCCCGATCAACCTTGCCCCGGGCCAGACGGTCAACTTCAGCGGAACCTTCCTGGCTCCGATGGATTGCTGCGAGATCACCGAGACCATCATCGCGACCGGTCGTGACCTTTGCTCCGGCAACACGGTGACCGATCGCGCTTCAACTGCCTGTCCCATCATGACCACCCCGCGCCTCGTGGTGGCTGAGAACTGCCCGGTTGCACCCGTCGCAGTGGGCAATCCCTACACGATCACCGGTTCGGTCACCAACACCGGCGACGTCAACCTGACCAACGTCATGGTCTTCAGCATCCGCTCCGGCGGGATCCGTGTTCCCCTTCTCGGGCCCACGGAACTGGCCCCGGGTGAACGTGCCCGGTTCACCGGCAGCTACATCCTGGCCGCCAGCGACAATCCGTCCGCGGACATCATTGAAGCGACGGGCATGGACACCTGCCTGGGTCGTGTGGTGACGGCCCGGGCCAACTGTGCCGGGCCGATCGACCTGTCTGTCCCGCCGACCCTCACTTTGGTGAGCCTGGTGGATGGAGTGGCGACCGTGTCGTGGGACGCGGTTGCGGGACTTACCTATACCTTGCAATGCAAGGCGAACCATCAGGACCCGATCTGGATCGACGTCCCGGGCAATGTGACTGCCACCGGAAGCACCGCATCGAAGACCGACAATGTCGGTCCGAGCATTCGGCGCTTTTACCGGGTGTTGGTCACCGAGTGACTGGGATGTCCTGAATGAGATGACCCCGGCCGGGGGATAAGACCTCCGGCCGGATTTTCCAGGGGCTTTCGTGGATTTCCTGACGGAGGCCTGGCTATTGAAGATGAACGCAGATCCTTGCAGACGGGGCCGGTTGGCCTTGGTCCGCTCCTTCTCCAAGGATCTGTGTCCGACTTCGGACGGGTGGCTTTCAGGGAATGAATCTGACTTATCATGAATCCAATCCAACGATTTCAGGCGGGATGGCTGACCCTCCTGGGTGTGGTACTGCTGAATGGTGCAACCACGGGATCGGCCGGATCGCTGGCCTGGGAAAGCCTGGTCAAGAGACACACGGCAATAGCGGGCGAGACCAACATTACCCTCACCTTCAGGTTGACCAACTCAGCGGGGTCGGGCGACGTGATCATCACCGGAGTGCGGCCTTCGTGTGGATGTACCACGGCGCGGATGCCGGCACTTCCCTGGCAGATCGCACCCGGGGCCAGTGGCCAGATCGAGACCCTGGTGGATATCCGGGGCAAGCGCGGGGTGATCAGCAAGGTGGTCTTCGTCGACACCACTGCCGGCACCAACATGCTCTCGTTGGTCATCACCATTCCGGAGGATCGGATGCGCAACCAGGAACTGGCGTTGGCGGATCGTCAGGCGGTTTTCCGGGGCGAATGCGCGTCGTGTCATGTCCATCCGGCCACCGGCCAGATGGGTGCCGCCCTGTACACGGTGGCGTGCGGCATCTGCCATGATTCCGATCACCGTGCCACGATGGTCCCGAGTCTGGCGGCGCTCGCAAAGCCGACGGACCGCGAGTATTGGGACCATTGGGTGCGGCATGGAAAGGCGGGCACCCTGATGCCAGCCTTCGCCCAGACGGAAGGCGGTCCCCTGGCTGAGAACCAGATCCGTTCCCTTGTTGATTTCCTCGTCAACCGTCCGAAGGCGATCGGGGGATCGCCTGGTACCGGCCGTTGACGGAGATGAAACCACTTTTCCCTGAGGTCGGCCCGCAGGTTTCTGCGAGTGCCACGAAAGGCCTCGGTGAAGGACCGCCCTGCGGTCGCCGGTGCAGCGTCACAAGCTCCGTGTGAAGTGACGCTCGCCGGTGGCAGTCGGGACTCCTGCGACCCCCCATCTCCTGACGGGGTCGCGGGACGGGCCCTTGGATCCGGCCGTTGCCGTTCCGTGCAACCGTTGGGTGAAACACCCTATAGGACTTTGACCGACATCCGTTCCACTGTTTCAGGCAGTTGGAAAACAATTCAGAAACGACATCATGGATAAACACACTCAAGCGGTTGCCGATGACATGGGCCAGTTGGCCGACGACGCCCGGGCCCTGATGACCGCCACCGCGGATCTGGCCGAAGGGAAGATTGGTGAGGCCCGCCAGCGTCTGGCCTCCGCCCTGGAGCGCTGCAAGGATCTCTCTGGGCGTGCCCGGGAAAAGGCGATGGAAGGGTGCCGGGCCACGGATGCAGCCGTGCACCAGTACCCGTACCAAGCCATTGCCATCGGAGTCGGGGTGGGTGCCCTGGTGGGGTTCCTTCTGGTGCGCGGATGTTGTCGCAGCAAGTACTGATCCGGGAACGGTCCGGCCGAGGTGGGGTTGGGTCATGAGGTGTTGGGTGGCGAACCATGAGTGATCCTCATGTCTGCTCGTCTTCTGCGGTCTGATTGGACGCGTCGGACTTGGTTCCGTGCGGGTCCGGTTGATTTGGAACGCAAACACCGTCGCGTCGGACGGCCAACCACGCTTTTCTAGGACTGCACATTTCAAGATGAACTGGACCCCCCTGAATCTCACCGTCCGGGTCGGCTGTAGTCTGGCGTATCAGACGACAGTGCCGACGCCGGTGTTGTTTGTACTCAGGCCCCGACTCGAGGGCCGGGTGCTGGTCATGCAGGAGAAGCTTTCGTTTGGCATCGGACGACCCTCCTATGAGTTCCAGGACAGTCATGGAAACATCACGTATCGATCCACGCTGATGCCGGGGCGCAATGAGATCCGGCATGACGCCTTGGTGGCGGTATCGTCGTTGCCGGACAGCCGGCATGTGCAGGGGCCGATCGTGCCGGTCGGCGAACTGCCGTCGGATCTGTTGCGATACACGTTGCCGAGTCGGTACTGCGATTCGGACAAGCTCATGGATCTTGCCTGGAACCTGTTTGGGCAGGTGCCGCATGGGATGCCGCGGGTGCAGGCGATCTGCGACTGGGTCCACACCAACATCGAGTATCGGTTTGCCTCCGGGCGACCGGATCTGTCGGCGTCCGAGGTGATCGGGCGACGTCACGGGGTGTGCCGGGACTTTGCGCATGCGGCGATTGCATTGTGTCGGGCCTTCAATCTGCCGGCGCGCTATGTCACCGGGCATTTGCCGGATATCGGATGTATCGATCCGGGGTCGCCGATGGATTTCCATGCCTATGCGGAAGTGTACCTCGGGAACGAGTGGCTGACGTTTGATCCGCGGTACAACGTTCCGCGGATTGGTCGGGTGAAGGTCGCGCATGGGGCGGATGCGGTGGATGGAGCCTTTGCGACGATTTATGGGGAGGCGACTCTGACCCATTTCGAGGTCTGGGCCTATCAGGTGGATCCGATGCAGGTTTCCGTGGGAGATCCTGTGGATCTGAGCCGGCGACTGGATGGGGCCCTGACGGTGAGGCTGGGGTAGGGGGGGCGACCGGATTCCTACAGCAGGACTGGTGATGTCGGCTTGGTCTTCTTCGGCGATGCCCTTGTCGTTCGATGGCAATGCTGGTGCGGGATGCATTCCTGCCCCCCCCGGCCTGCGAAAGAATCCGCTGCGCTGTCAATTTCCCTGCTATTGCGCGGGCGGGACGCCTTGTTGAACCGTTGGGACGCAGCATCAGGGATGGGTTATGGAAAGGATGCTCAGTGCGGCGGCAGTATCTGTTCCACCAATTTGTAAATCTGCGTTCCCGGCTGCTTGGGCCAACGCTCAGAGACATCTCCGGATGATTCTGCCAACCGTTTTGCCCTCTGTGCCGCTTCCCGAATTCTCGGTAATGGAAACTGATCTGGCCGGAGGGAATTCTTCGCGTATCCGGGCAATAGGGTGCGAAGCGCAGTATTTACACTGGCACACTTGGAGAATTCAACCGATGCCGGTTGAACATCCCTGTGATGCAACAAAAGCCACAACTCGAAGCATGGATTGCTGATGGCCAGGTTGAATCCCGAATTCCCGGCGTCTCTCAATGCAGTCAGTGTACTGGGCAGGTGGGTGTCACCAAAGTGATGGTCGGTGTCGAGCAACACCCAGAATTCGTCGTCGGGCTGGATCTCCTTACTCTGTCGATACCCCTCGAAGGCTGATTTCAACCTTTCCACCACATCACGCGGAGCGGATTTCCCCGAACCCATCGGCGTCGGCAACACCACAATCTTTACCCTTGGCAGCAAAAAGATCCGGAAATACTGCTCTGGAGCGTGGGTATCCTCGGTCGCGACCACGAAGACCCGGTCATCCCGAAGGTTCCGAATTGCCCGCCCGATCCTTGCTGGCTTCCGATACACCGGGTTCATGCGGCTCTCGGCTCAACTCCGACCTGTGATGGCCTCAGTTCTTCCATGATCTGCCTGATCCATCCGGGCAGCTCAGCCTCGGATGGCGGTACGGCTTCGAATCGACCCTCAAGGTAGGACCGGTCCACCCTGGCTTCAGGGCGCGTCGGGTAGTCTGAAAGTGAGTAGAGTTCCGTGGCCGCATCGGGCAGGCGCTTGTTGGCAAACCAGATCTCATCCCTCCGCATCAATGCCATGTCGAGGAGGGCGGTTTCATGGGTGGTGAGTATGAGTTGATTGCCGCTGCCCGCGGACCTCCGCAGAAACTCCCGTACAAAACGCTTTGCCAGCAGCGGATGCAGGCTGCGATCCATCTCATCAATGACAAACAACCGGGACTGCTGCGGATCGCCCAACACAAAAAGCGCTGGAAGCAGTTCGGTCAGGCGCCGGGTTCCATCCGATTCCTCACTGAAGTCCAGTTCCACCCGATCACCATCCGGCGTCAAATGCCCGGCCTTGATCGTCTTCAGTTTCAAGCGGGTACCTTCACCCTTTTCGATGATCAGTTCGGCGCCGTCCGACCGACCCAGACTGATTGGGATTCCGGGGTCGGCGCGGCTGATCGACTCGTGAACTTGAGGACTCAGCCTGGGCAATTCTTCCGCATCCAGTTCGATGGAATGGGCAGCCAACCGATCCACCCCGGTTGACGTTTCCCGCAGGAAGTTTCCAGCGAAGTCAGCAAACCTGGGATTTCCGTCAACCAGCCGGGCAAGGGATCCGAATCGACTCTGTGGATGAATGATCCGGATCTGGTCAAACCACTGCATCACTGGACGCAGGACAGGTCCTTGACTTGCCTCAGTGAGTTGGACTCGCACTGCGTGGAGGAAGAGTTGGTTGGAGGGTACTCCAACCTCCACCAGTGCCCTCAGTTTTCCTTCCCTGTCCTCCCTGGGTAGACCATCCCCCAACTTGACCGAAGCCTCTCCTTGGTCGTCGGTTCCACGTTCGAAGGCTACCAACTCACAGCCATTCTCGAGTACGCTCAACCATTCGGCTTCGACCCGATTGTCCTTGAGGTGGCATCCGTATTCGAAAGCCATGCCCTGTTGCACAAACTGAACCGAGACCTTGGTTGGTTGCGACGCCGCCTCTTTGTTGAAGAGAAAGGCGTTACGTCGGATTGGCGCATTCCGCTCGGTACCCTCATTCACCAGCTCCAACAGCATCGCCAGCGCTTTCACCAAATTGGATTTGCCCGCGCCGTTGGCTCCGTAAATCACAGCGATCGGCAGGGCGCGGTTCGTGTCGTGCGGAATTCTCCGGAGGTGAGCCTCGTGATTTGCAACACCCGGGCTCTCCACCATCGACAACGTCTGTTCGTCCCAAAAGGACCGGAAGTTGCCCACTGAAAGCGAGAGAAGCATGCCTCTCAATCAAGCCACACCCGAAGCCAGATCCTCAACAAGAGAAAGCCTGTCCCCGGGGCCACACGACCGTGTGGCCATCGCCCTGGGCCGGGCCTGCAGTCCGCCAGGCCGCTACGTGACCGGACATCCGCCGGGGATGGGCTATACGGATCCGGGTTCGCCGATGGATCTTTACATGTGCGGGCAAGGCTCGAGGGAAAGCTCGGTGACCCGGCGGGTTGACAGGGGAGAGGCGGCTTCCGCAGGTTGTTCCCCTGCGAGGAACTGCGGGTGATTGACGGAAGGTTTCCAGGAAGCGGATCAGGGATGCGCCTGCCGGGTGTGCAGGGAGCCATGTGTGGATCTGGAACGACCGGCTTGGCGGGTGGTTCCCCGGATGGATTGGCTGGGGCGATGGGTCCGCGTGGGGTGGATGGATGGATCCCGACGGAGAAGCAGCGGGAGATCGCGTTGGATGTGACCCAGATCATCCTGGATATCGTGGGGATTTTTGAGCCGACCCCGTTTGCGGATTTGACGAACGGGCTGATCTCGATTGGAAGAGGCGACTGGGTTGGGGCGGGTTTGAGTGGGATCAGCGTGATTCCGTACATTGGGGATCTGGCGAAGGCTGGGAAACTGCCGAAGGCGGTGCAGACGTTGGTGGAGGCGATCCGGATGGCGGAGCGTGACGCGGCATTCGGGCGGGTGCTGAGGCCGGCATTGGAGAATCTGAAGCGGGTGCTGGATTCGATTCCGGAGAATCTGTCCCCGGAACTGATGGGGATGGTGAAGCGGTTGAAGGATCCGCTCGATCGGTTTCTGGGGTCCAGTCGCCTGGCGGCGAGGCTCAATCTGACGGATCGCCTGATCCTCGCCCGGATGGGGAGTCTTCAGAACATCGGGCATCTGGTCCGGCACAACATCGATACGGCCCGGAGTTATTTCGTCCGGCATGGGATGTCGGAGAAGGAGATGATGGAGGCGCTGAGCGGCATGGATGTCCACAGTGCGATCGAGATCCTTGAGTTGAGGCAGGGGGAGAGGCTGAGCAGCTATATGATCCTGCCGGGTGGTGCGACGGAGTTGTCGAAGTTGAATGCGGCAGAGTTGGCGCAGTTGCGGCCCGGGCAATTTTTTGTGAAATCGGGCGGCGGTGTCGGCAGTGAGAGCGTTGGGTTGGCCCGTGGAAACCGGGTGCGGGTGGAGTTCGAGGTTGCTCGCCCGATGTCCATCCTGAAGTCGAAGGCGGCGTCCGTGAACGACACGTGGACCGATGGAATGCAACGTTGGGCGGGGCACCCTGGGTTGCCGCAGGGCACAGGGACGGGGCGGAAGGTGAAGACCGTGATCGACGTCGATCCGGTCACGGCCCGGGTGCGGATCCGTCCGGCGACCAACGAGGCGGGAGCGGTGTTGCGGGACGAGAATCAGAAGTTGCTGACGACGATGTCAGTCGGGACATCGGGAGGAGGCACCCAGTATTTCCTGCCGAAATCGGCGCAGCAAGGTGGTGGGGTGGCGTTGAAGGTGGTTGTCACGGGCACCAGCCTCCAGCGGAATGTCCGGTCACTTTCGGGAAAGCTGAAGGAATAGGCCGGAGCGGGGTGGGGTTCCCGTCGCTCAGCGCCAGCGACGGGACAGGCGGAGGGCGTTGCCGACGACGATGAGGTCGCTGAGGCCCATGGCGGCGGCGCAGAGGGCGGGATGGACCAGGCCGACGGCGGCGAGGGGCACGGCGGCGGCATTGTAGAAGAAGGCCCAGAACAGGTTCTGGCGGATGGTCCGCAGGGTGGCTGCGGCGAGCTGGAGGGCATCGGCCACCCCGCCGAGGTCGGGTCGCAGCAGGACGATTCCGGCCGCTTCCCGTGCGACGTCCGAGGCACGGGCGACCGCGATCCCCAGGTCGGCGGCGGCGAGGGCGGGTCCGTCATTGATGCCATCGCCGATGAACGCGACCTGACGGCCTGCGGTTCGGAGTTGTCGGAGGAGGTCGGCCTTGCCTTCGGGACGGACGCCGGCATGGACGAGTTCGGGATCGATGCCGGCCTCGCGGGCGACGGCCTGGACGGCGAGGGGATGATCGCCGGAAAGCATGCCGACCTGGTATCCGGCCTGGCGAAGGCGTTGGATGGCATCGTGGGCTTCGGGGCGGAGGGTATCGCGGAGGGCGAAGGCGCCCCAGAGTTGGGTTTCGGCGGAGAGGACGATCGGGGTGGCCCCCTGGGCGAGCCAGGAGTCGAAGAACGGTTGTGCGGGGGTGAGATCGACACCGGCGCGGGTGGCGGCGGCGAGGGAACCGAGTTGGAGGGAATGGTTCCACCAACGGGCCTGGACACCGACACCGGCGGTTTCGGACCAATCGCTGACGGGGAGGGATCCGGGGGCGAGTCGGGTGATGGCGATGCTGAGGGGGTGATTGGAGGGGCGTGCGAGGGAGGCGGCGATTTCGGCGAGGGGAACGACGCGGTCGTTGGGGGAGCGGAAGTCTTCCTGGGCGACAACGGCGGGATGGCCCTGGGTGAGGGTGCCGGTCTTGTCGAAGAGCAGGGTATCGATGTGGCCGCAGGTTTCGAGGACGGCGGCATCGCGGACGAGGATGCCGCGGCGGGCGGCGGCATTGACGCCGGCCATGAGGGCGACGGGTGTGGCGAGACCCATGGCGCAGGGGCAGGCGATGACGAGGACGGCGCAGAAGATGAGGACGGCGGTGGCGACGTGGGATTCCGGGAGGTGGGTGTGCCAGAGGAGAGACCCGGCCTGGGCATGGACGGCGGCGGCGATGTCGGGAGCGACAAGCCAGAAGGCGGCGGCGGCGGCGGCGATGAGGACGACGATGGGGACGAAGATGGAGCTGATGTGGTCGGCGAGACGCTGGACGGAGGCGCGGGTGGATTGGGCGCGTCGGATGACTTCGGCGATTTGGGAGAGGGCGGTGTCCTCGCCGGTGGCGGTGACGGAGGCGACGAGGCGGCCGTTCTGGTTGGTGGTGCCGGCGAAGAGGGTTGAGCCGGGTGATTTGTCGACGGGAAGGGATTCGCCGGTGAGGAGGGATTCGTCCACGGCAGAGGATCCTTCGAGCACCCGGGCATCGACGGGGATACGGTCGCCGGGTTTGAGGAGGATACGGTCTGCGGGGCGGAGGAGTTCGGCGGCGACGCGTTCCTCTGAATGGGAGTGGGAGAGGCGGAGGGCGGTGGGAGGGGTGAGTTCGAGGAGGGCGCGGAGGGCGTTTCCGGCGCGGGCGGACATCCGGCTTTCGAGGAAGTGGCCGATGCCGACGAGGGTGAGGAGGGTGACGGACTCGGAGAAGAAGAGGTGGCCGGGTTGATGGGAGAGGAGGGCGAAGACGCTGTAACCCATGGCGGCGGAGACGCCGAGGGAGACGAGGGTATCCATGTTGGCGGTGCGGTTCCGGAGTTGGGACCAGGCACCGCGAAAGAACCGGCTTCCGAGGATCCCGACGACGGGAGCAGCGATCGCGAGGGAGAAGAACTGGAAGGTGCGATCCATGCCGAGACCGAGCAGCCAGTCACCGACGAGGAGGATCAGGGTTGCCGGGATACCGAGGGTGAGGGAGAGGCTCCAGGGATTGGGAGCCTGGGAATCGGGAGGGGTCCGCGGAGGAGAATCGAGGAGGGTTCCCTTGAATCCGGCCTTGGCGACGGGGGGGAGGAGGGATGCAGGCAGGGGAGTGGAGTCTGGTTTCCAGGAGACGATGGCGGTCCCGGAGGCCAGATCGACGGCGGCATGGGAGACGTTGGGGACAGACTGGAGGGCATCGGTGGCATGGCGTGCGCAGTTGCCGCAGGTCATGCCTTCGATGCGGAGATGGGTTCGGGGATGATGGCTGGGCGCGGGGGTGGGAGGGGGAGGAGGGACGGATCCGGGTGGTTGGACCGGTTTCCGGAAGGAGATGGAAACCTCGTTCATGGGATGAGAGGAGGGAGATTGGATCAGGTGGGGATGGGAAGGCGTTGGACGAGTTCGGCGAGGGTGATGCGGGAGGATCGGCTTTCCTCGGCGGCGAGGATGGCGGCGAACTCGGCCTGGACGACGGGCCGGGATTCGTCCTGGGTGGTGGGAAGATCCGAGCCCTGACCGGTACGGAGAGCCTTGAGGATGTCGCGGACGACGATCTGTTCGAGGGGTCGGGCGGGGGTATAGCCTGAATCGGGAGCGGCGGTTTCGACAATGAGTTGGGCGTGGGCGAGGGATTCGAGGATCTGTGAGGCGAGCCGGGCCGGGACGGCGAACGAGGTGGAGAGGAGAGTGGCGGAGGGTGGGGCGATCTTGAGGGAGAAACGACGGCCGATTTCGGCCATGAAACGGAGGGCGACGAATTCGCGGGCCTGATGGTGGACCCGTTCGGCCATGCGTTCCTGGAGGTAGGCGTGGCGGTTCTGGAAGACGTAGGAGACCTGGGCGCCGAAGAGGACGATCATCCAGGAGAAGTAGAGGCCGAGCAGGAAGAGGGGGATGGCGCCGAGGGATCCGTAGATCTTGGAATAGGTGACGACCTTGGTGGAGTAGAGGACACCGAGGCGGTTGTTGAGCCACCACAGGATGGCGGAGACGAGGCCACCGAGCAGGGCGGCCTGCCAGCCGACCCGGGTATTGGGCATGACGCGGTAGAGGGCGCCGAAGCCGAGGCCGACGACGAGGAGGGGGACGAGTTCGGAACTGAGGAGGGTGAAGCCGGGGATCTTCTGGAGTCCGGCACTTTGTTCGGACAGGGCGTTGAGGTAACCGGAGGTGGTGGCGACGAGCATGATGATGGGGCCGAGGGAGATGGCGGCCCAGTAGAGGATGATGCTTTCGAACCAACCACGGCCCTTGGCGACGCCCCAGATGTCATTGAAGGCCGCCTCGATGGTCCGGAGGAGGGAGATGGCCACGAAGATCAGGCCGAGCATGGCGGTGACGCCGATGGTCCCGAAATGGATCTTGCTGACGAATCCGAGGATGTTGTCGGCGACCGTGGCACGTCTTGCCGCAGCTGCGGTGGCGAGTTCGCCTTCGTCTTCCGGAGCGGGCGGCATGGGCCCCTGGATCTCGGCATCGGACAATCCGAGGCTGGGGGCGACGTTGTCGACGAAACGCTCAATGATCCCGGTGAGCTTTTGTCGGGAGGCTTCGCTGCTGGGATCGAAGACGAGTGAGGCGACGGTGAGCGAGACGGCCAGCAATGGGACCAGTGCCATCAGGGTGGTGTAAGCCAGGGCCGAGGCCCGGACCTGACAGCGGTTCCGCCAGAAGAAGCGGCCCACCAGGCTCCAGAAATGGACAAACTGGGCAAGACCCTCGCGGGGAGCGATCGGGCCATTCGTGCTGTGGGTGTCGTCCCGGAGCGACGCCGCCACGTCGGCCTGCAACCGTTTCAATCTGCCCACCGATTCATCCAGCATGCCGCGATGCTAATGTCGGGGTCGCGGATCGGAAACGTGGAACATTGGGGGGTTGGTTGGGGAGGAGATGAGCCATTCGATCAACGGCATGGAGTCACCCAACGGTGAGTCCCTTCAGGGGTGCCCGGACTCCCGCTTTCGGTCTTTCTCCGCGCGTCTCCGGGGGAGATCCCTGCTGCATGGAACGGGCTGAGGACTTGTGGGACGGTGGGAATCCCGCATGGTCGGAGTCGATGAGCAGCGATGGGCATATTGATGATCCGGCACGGGTGGGAATCCGGTCGTCACGTCCCTGGATCCTGCGGATGGGTTGGCACGACCTGTTGTTTGCGCATTGGCGGGTGGATCCGGCGTTGATCCGGGAGCAGTTGCCGGCGGGACTCGAACTGGACCTTTGGGAAGGGGAAGCGTGGATGGGAGTGGTTCCGTTTCGGATGACCGGGATTGGGCCGCGGGGATTGCCGAGCCTGCCGGGGATCTCGGCGTTTCCGGAGTTGAATGTCCGGACGTATGTGCGTGCGGGCGGTCGGTCGGGTGTGTGGTTTTTCAGTCTGGATGCAGCGAGTCGCCTGGCGGTGAGGGTGGCGCGTCTGGCGTTTCACCTGCCGTATTTTGATGCGGCCATGAAGTGCGGGGAGGGGGCGGACGGCTGGGTGGAGTACTCGAGTCGCCGCACGCATCGGTGGGTGCCTGGGGCCAGATGGGAAGGGCGGTACCGTCCGTCGGGTCCGGTGTTTGTGAGTGAAGCTGGATCGTTCGAGTCGTGGTTGACGGATCGGTACTGTCTCTACAGTGCGGACGCCCGGGGATGCCTGTACCGGGGGGAGATCGATCATGAACCATGGCCATTGCAGCGGGCGGAAGCGGAGATCCGGACGTGCGACATGACCCGGTTGCTGGGGAATGAACTGTTGCAGGGTGAAGCACACCTGCTGTTCGCCCGGGAATTGTCGGTGGTGGCGTGGGGGATAGAACGGTGTGGCTGACGTAGGCCGGCCGAGTACGGGGGGGCGGATCAGGCCGGGTCGACGTCAAAGACGGCGAGCCATTGTCGGGCACGGAGGG
>CAZDYB010000039.1:11058-16105 GCA_964509045.1 uncultured Akkermansia sp. | reverse complement strand
GAGCGCCTTCGCCGAGGTCTTTTTTGAACGACTGGCCGCAGCCACGGGAGCCCGGGTGCTGCTCCGCAAGGGGGGCTTCCACGAATTGATCGACCTTTGCGATCCCGCAGAACTCAACGGCGAGGTGGCCCTGAAACTCGACGCTCTCCATCGTCTGCTCGATACAACGAGCGTCCACGACAACCCGGCCCGACCCGCCACCAAAGCTTCCGACGACGCCTGAACGTTTCCAGGACTGCGCCGCGCGATCACAGCGACAATCCAGCGAACCAATCACCCGATCCACACCATGCGCCACGCATCCACCCACATCCTGCTCCTGGTCGGGGCGATCTGGTCCGCTCGGCAGTGCACCCGAGCCGATGCCGTGCTGGACTGGGACGCCTTGATGCTGGATGCCATCCGACAGGACACCACCGCTCCCACGATCTCCACGCGCAACCTCGCGATCCTTCATGTGGCGATCTACGACGCCGTGAACTCGATCCTGCGCACGCGTCAGCCTTATCGGTTCCTGCTCGAGTCACCGCCCGATGCCGACCCCGTGGCCGCCACCATTGGCGCCGGTCATGAGATCATGAAGGTGCTCTACCCCGGCCAGCAGGCACGCACCGATCTCCTCTACCAGGCCGGCATCGCGCAACTGCCCGTCTCCCAGGTCACCCTCCAGAGCCTCGCCTTCGGCGCCGATCTCGCCCGTCGGACCCTGACCTCCCGACAGGATGATGGCGCCAACATCAACCTGCCCTACATCCCGTCCGACCTGCCCGGCCAATGGCGTCGCACACCCCCGTTCTTCCGACCGCCCCTGACTCCCCACTGGCGCTACGTCGATCCGTTCTGCCTCCCCGACACCGTCTCCTTCCTCCCCCCACCGCCGCCCCCCCTCGGATCTCCCGAATACGCCGCCGACTTCAACGAGGTGAAGGCCCTGGGCGGTGTCGACAGCCTCGTCCGCACCCCGTACCAGACCGAAACCGCCGTGTTCTGGTCGGACTTCAGCTACACCGCCATGCCACCCGGCCACTGGCACGAGATCGCGGCAGACATCGCCCGCAACCAAAACAACAGCCTTGCCGACAACGCCCTCCTGTTCGCCTGGCTCAGCCTGGCCCACGTCGATGCCGGCATCGTCTGCTGGGAAGCCAAGTACCGTTACAACTTCTGGCGCCCGGTCACCGCCATCCATCGTGCCGAGGAAGACGGCAATCCGGCCACCGCGCCCGACCCCTCATGGAACCATCTTCTCGATTCGCCCCCGTTTCCCGACCACACCAGCGGCCACAGCACCTTCAGCGCGGCCGGGGCGGAAGTGCTCCGCCACTTCTACGGCACCGACACCCTCCCGTTCACCGCCCGGTCCGACTCCCTGCCCGGCGTGGTCCGCAGCTACACCAGTCTCGCCGCCTGTACCGATGAAATCGGCATGAGCCGCATCTACGGAGGCATCCACTTCCAATCCGCCAACCGCGATGGCAAGACCTGCGGCACGAAGGTCGGCCAATACATCACGGCGAACTACCTCCTCCCCAACGACTCGCTTCCCACCCTCGCGTTCGGGTCCCGCCCGCCCGCCACCCTGCTGATCCACCTCCATGGTCAGGTCGGAACCGCGCTCATCCTCGAATCCACCCCGGATTGCCTCATCTGGACAGCCATCTCCACCAACCTTGCCCAATCCGGCGGCGTCCATCTCCAACTGGAGACCTCCGATCCTTCCCCCCACTTCTTCCGCATCCGCCAGCAGGCACCCTGACCCATCCGTCTCCCCAACCGTGCTGTCCCGTTCCGCAAAGAGCATCGAAAGCCGCACCCCGACTCGACCCCGCCCGTCCTCTCTGATTCACTCTCCCCGCTTTCGCATGTCGAACGAACCTTCCACCTCCGCCGGCGCCGCCGGAAAACTGTCGGGCAACCTCGTCCGCCAACTCAAGGCGCGCGCCCAACTGCTCGATCCCGTCATCAAGGTCGGCCACGTCGGTCTCACCCCCGAACTCCTCCGCAGCCTCGACGAAGCCCTCACCCTGCACGAACTGGTCAAGGTCAAGTTCACCGGCCTCAAGGACCAGAAGAAGGAACTCTCCCCCAAACTCGCCGAGGCCACCCACAGCCACCTCGTCTGGCGCATCGGCAACTGCGCCGTCCTGTTCCGTCGCCGTCCCACCGACGGTTCGAAGCCCTGACCTCCCCACCGGATCCGGGGTTGTACAAATCCCGGAGCTGTTGGAGCTTCCCCACGCCGTCACCACCGCGGGACTCACATGAACTGAACGCGAACCGGACCGCCTCATGATCAGCAAGCATTCCCTGTCGTCCTGCCTCCTCCCCGCGCTGTTCACCCTCGCAGCCCACGCCGCCGCAGACCCGGCCCCCGTCATCACTCCGGCACCCGCTCCCGCCGCCATTTCCGAACTCCAGGCCCAGGTCAATTCCGGCCAGGCCGACGCCGCCCTCCAAAGCCTCGCCGCCGCACTCGAACGCGATCCCGACAACGCCCGCCTCCTCTACAACCACGGCATCGCCGCCTACGCCGCCGGTCAACTCGAGGATGCCCTCGTCTCCTTCGACCGCGCCGAGGCCGCCGGCAACCGGCGCGTCGCCGCCCTCGCCCGCTTCCAGAAGGGCAATGCCGAATTCCGCCTCGGCGAATCCGCCCGCAAGGCCAACCTCGACGAGACCATCTCCCGCTGGAAACAGTCCCTCGAAAACTACCGCGACGCCCTCCAGGAAAACCCTGACGACACCCGTTCGGAAGAGAACTTCCGCTTCGTCCGGCGCAGCCTCCTCGAACTGCTCCTCAAGGACGCCAAACGCCATCAGGAAAAGGCCAAGGACCCGGTCAATTCCACCAGTCAACGCGTCGAGAACCTCCGCAACGCCTTCGAGAAATACTCCGACGCCAAATCCATCGATCCCGACAGCCAGGAAGCCGCCACCGGCGAGCAGCAGACCCGGGATCAACTCGCCCGGGAACTCGCCCGGGAAGGCAAACGTCTCGCCGACCAACCCCTTCGCCCCAGGTTCAATCCCCGCGAACCCGCCCTGCCCGACTTCGATACCAAGGCCCTCGAGGAAGGGGTCGGCATGCTCGAGGACGCCAATCGACTCCTGCCCGACGATGCCCCGATCCAGAAGGATCTCCAGGAAGCCAAACAGAAGCTGGCCGAAGCCGATGTCCAACGCGCCCAGCGCTACATGGAGGTCGAGGAACGCACCCCCTGGACCCGCGAAAAGCTCGCCGTGCTCCGCATGGCCCGCGAACTCACCGAGAAGGCCCTCGAACAGGTCCCCGATTTCAAACCCGCCGAGGAAACCCGGGAAGAGATCAACCGCCGCCTCGCCCAGATCCATGAGGACGAGGCTGATGCCCTCAGCGAACAGGCCCAGAACATGAACCTCGAGCAACAGACCATGGCCCTCAGCCAGGCGCTCGACCACTTCCAGCAGGCCAACGATCTCCAGCCCAACCAACCCCAGTTGCCCCCGAAGATCGAAAAGACGGAGGAGAAGCTCGCCAACGCCCTCGAAAAACTCGCCGACCGCCTCATGAAGGATCCCCAGTTCAAGGAATCCCTCGAACAACAGATCGCCCGTCTCGAGGGCGCCGATCAGGCCCTCGCCGAACTCATGGGCCTCAAACCCAGCGAGGAATCCCAACAGAAATCCGATCAGGTCGGCAAACAACTCGAAGGCCTCCGGCAACAGGCCGCCGACAAGGGCCAGCAACCCGGCAAGGATGGCCAACCGATGCCCATGCCCGGCGGTCAGATGGGTCAACTCCCGTTCCAGATGGGGCCGCCCATGGATCAACGTCCCAAGATCAACACCCCCGGCGTCAAGGGCGAGTGGAGCTCTCGCGCCATGAACTCCGGCAAGGACTACTAGCCCCATGCCCGGGCCGCTCCGGAATCACTCCACCCTTCCCCTCTCCGTCCGGAGCCGTTCCCCAGTGCCCGCAATCCCGGTCGCACTCCTTCTCTTGCTCCTACTGCCCGGCTTCGCTGCCTTCCCCGCCCCGCTTCGCCCGGTTCCACCCCCCACCTTCCCAGACCCCGCCCTCCGCGCCCTCAACCGTTTCCAGTCCGATCCTGATCTCACCCTGGAACTCATCGCCGCCGAACCCCTGGTCCAGGCACCCTGCGCCCTCGCCTGGGACGAGACCGGGGCCCTCTACGTCGCCGAGAATCGCGGTTACCCCACCGGCGGACCCAACGGCCAATCCCTCGGCCGCATCGCCCGTCTCACCGACACCACCGGCAATGGCGACTGGAACCATCGCACCGACTTCGCCACCAACCTCTCCTTCCCCAATGGCCTTCTACCCTGGCGCGGCGGCCTCCTCGTCACCTGCGCTCCGGATCTCCTCTGGCTCAGGGACGCCGATGGCGATGGCCAGGCCGAGATCCGGGAGGTGATCCTCACCGGGTTCGCCACCAACCAGTCCACCCAACTTCGCGTCAATCGTCCCCTTCTCGGACCCGACGGCTGGGTCTACCTCGCCTCCGGGCTGTCCGGAGGACGCATCACCTGCCCGCGGCGTCCCCAGGATCCGCCCCTCGAACTGCGTGGCGATCTCCGCGTCAATCCAGACACCGGCGAATACCAGCCTGTCGATGGTCCCTCCCAGTTCGGTCAGGACATCGATGATTTCGGTCGGCGTTTCGGTTGCCACAACCGGGTCCAGGTCCGCCACTTCGTCTTTCCGTCCAACGCCGCCGCCCGACACCCCTTCCTCGCTCCACCCGGCGTCTTTCAGGATTGCCCCGAACGGATCGACAATCCCTGGCTGCCCGCCGGAGGCGGTGCCGCACGCCTGTTCCCCATCAGCGCCAACCAGACCACCGCCGATTCCCACGCCGGCACCTTCACCGCCGCCTGCGGTATCCTGCTCTGGCCCGGTGGCAACCTTCCCGCCCGCTTCAATGGCGGTGTCTTCAGCTGCGATCCCACCGCCAACCTCGTCCACTTCGATCAACTCATCCCGTCCGGCCCCACCTTCTCTGCCCGACGTCTCCCCGGCACCAACGAGGTCCTTCGCTCCCCCGAC